>NZ_AULZ01000014.1 GCF_000422545.1 Desulfocurvibacter africanus subsp. africanus DSM 2603 | reverse complement strand
AAAAGCAGTGGCAATGACGTGGGCAAAGCCATTGAGGAAGGTCTGGGCGGTCTGCTGGGCGGCGGGAAAAAGAAGTAGGATAAGGCCCCGCCTGGCATAGCCATTGTTGTCGAAATTACAGAACTCCCGTCATGGTCCGAACAAGGAATCATGACGGGAGTTTCGTTTTAGAGCCTTTTGCTTTTGAAAATGCTCTGCAAGCCATGCGTCGGCATGGCTTGCCGCCGCGCGTAGGCGCAGGCGCAATTCACTTGCGCCGTCAACGCCGGAGCGGGCGTCTTAAAAGCAATCTGCTCTAAAAAAGTTATTCTCTGAGATTGAAAAGTCTTAAGCTCAGCCCGCGTTAGTGTATAATAATCTCCGCGTCCGTCCTCAATAATCGTTCAAACTCGCGCCTCTGCGTCTTTAACGCATTTCTGGCTTATAATAAATTGGCTGATGTTGCTTTGTGCGACTCGACTATTGGAGATAGGAAGCAAGTTGATATAAAGTAATGTGAATAGGACACTCACATCCGCTAGGAGCGGCATATGTCCGAACCAGCGACAGGCAGCGAGGGACGGCATGAATATGTGATGCAGCTCTTGGAGGCGGCCATCAGGATCGGCCTCCTGTTCTTGCTGGCCTCATGGTGTTTCCTCCTCATGCAGCCTTTCATTCCGCTCTTGGCCTGGGGCATTGTCATCGCGGTGGCCGTATATCCGCTTCATGCCAGGCTCACGATAGCTCTTAACGGTCGGGCGGGGCTCTCGGCGACGCTTATTACGCTGTTCTTCCTAAGCTTGCTGCTGTTGCCGGCATTCATTCTGCTCGACTCGATGACGCGAAGCGCCGTGACGCTCTACGAACATGTCAGCGCAGGCGCTCTGACCGTTCCCGCGCCCCCCGGGAAAGTGCTGAGCTGGCCAGTGATCGGCAATAAATTGCATGAAATATGGAGCTTGGCCGCAGATAACCTGCAGGCCGTTCTGGTACGATTCGCGCCGCAAATCAGAGTCATGGGGAGGTGGCTGCTTACCACCGTCATGGGCCTCGGCTTCAGCCTGCTGAAATTTTGCTTGTCGCTCATTATCGCCGGCGTGGTCATGTACAAGGCCGAGGCGGGAAAACTCTTCGTGGACCGCTTATTTGCCCGCCTTATCGGCAGACGCCATGAGGAATACGTGGCCATCTCGCGGGATACGGTTCGCAGCGTGGCCTTGGGCGTGGTGGGAGTAGCCATAATCCAGTCCTTGCTGGCGGGCATGGGTCTCTTCGTCGCCTCCATACCCGCGGCAGGACTATGGGCCTTTCTGGTGCTTCTTCTGGCCATCATCCAAATTCCAGTGCTCTTGGTTTTAATTCCCGTATGCATATATGGCTACAGCATCATGCCGCCTACCGCAGCAACTGTCTTAACGGTATGGTGCATAACCGTTGGGCTGCTGGACAACGTGCTCAAGCCTTTGCTTTTCGGGCGCGGGGTGGAAATCCCCATGCTTGTCATTCTGATGGGGGCTATCGGGGGTATGATGCTCACCGGTATCATCGGACTGTTCGTAGGCGCTGTGATCTTGTCCTTGGGTTACAAGTTGTTCTTGATTTGGCTGGATATGGAGTCAACGTAAATCTGGTTTGCGCTTTCGTTCCATTGTAATAATCTGTGCGCTTATGATCTCAAGCACAGACAAGATACGAAACTTGCCTGCATGGCAAGTTGAGGAGACTTGATTAAATATAACCAGTTATTGCGACGTTTTTAGAGCGTGTTATGAACCCTCATGTAAGTGGCCGAAATTCTGTAAGAAACCTTTACAGATCGCAAGTTTGATTCTGTTGTGATTCCAGCCGCTAGAAAGCCAGTTCATAACAGCCTCTAGGACGCAGAATGCATTCTGGCCGTTTCTGCGCGTCTGGCTGGGTGTAGCCGCTTTTCGCGCTCCAGCGGCTCCTGGGCCTAGCCTCAGAAGCCTGGAAAGGGCCACGGAGCCTCCCTGAGAGCGGATCATCGCCGCCAACCATGTAACGAGTGAGCCTTATCCGCTTTCTCGTGCCTGATCGATCCAAGCCAGAACGCGGTCAAGCTCCCCCATGTCGATTGGCTTGGACAGGTAGTCGTCCATGCCCGAAGCCAAGAGCTTCTCCCTATCACCCTTTAGTGCGTAGGCCGTGAGCGCCACGATGGGGATTGTCGGATCACCCGCTTCGCCCGCCCGGATGCGCCGGGTGGCCTCCGTACCGTCCATGACCGGCATCTGGGCGTCCATGAGCACGAGATCGAAGGACTCGGCTTTGAGCGCATCCAGAGCCTGCTGGCCGTCCTCCACGACCTTGACCTCGTGGCCCTTGGCCTTGAGCAGGTCAACGGCCAAAAGGCGGTTGATCTCATTGTCCTCGGCGACGAGAATCTTGAGGGCCTGCACACGCGCTGAAGTCGGCTCCGGCTTCTCGACCGGCACTGCCTGCTCGACCGGTACCCCGAACTCAGCGGTGAAGAAGAACGTGCTGCCCTCGCCCTGCTCGCTCTCAACCCAGATGCGTCCACCCATGAGTTCCACGAGGCGCTTGCTGATGGTCAGCCCAAGACCCGTGCCGCCGTACTTGGCTTGGTCGTGACCGACTGCACGCGTGAAACTGTCAAAGACGCTTCGGAGCTTGTCCTCTGGGATGCCGATACCCATATCCCGAATGCGGAAGAGCAGCCGCACGCCTCCTGGCCTGCAAGCTGCTTCATCGGTCAAGCGCACGGACAGGGAGATCATGCCCCTGGGTGTGTACTTGATCGCGTTACCGATTAGGTTTGTGAGCACCTGGCGCAGGCGCACCGAGTCGCCGACCAGGCGAGCGGGGACGTCGGGGTCGATGGCATGCACGAAGCGCAGGCCCTTGTCGCGTGCGCTCACACGGAGGGTCGAAAGGACCAACTCCAAGTCCTCGCGCAGGTCGAAAGGAGACTCCTCCAACTCGACCTTGCCGGCCTCGATCTTGGACAGGTCGAGGATGTCGCCTATGATCTCCAGAAGCTGCGCGCCCGACTTCTTGATCAGGCCCAGGTACTCCCTGGTGCGCGGCTCCTTGCTGACCATGAGCGCCAGCTCGGCCATACCGATGACGCCGTTCATGGGCGTGCGAATTTCATGGGACATGCTTGCCAGGAACTCGGATTTGGCACGGTTGGCGGCCTCGGCCTCCCTTTTGGCCTGATGCAGCTCTGCCTCAGCACGTTTGCGCTCACTGATATCCTCGGTGAACATGATTATGCCACCGATCTCGCCTGCGGCAGTGTGCCAAGGCCGGACCTCCCAGCGGAGCCACTGGAGTGAGCCGTTTGCCCGCTGAAATGAATCCTCATCAGAGCGGAGCACCTCTCCAGCAAGGCCTTGCCGGTGGATTATCTTCCAGTGCTCGGGAATCTCGGGAAGAATATCGTAGTGGCTGTGCCCTATAAGCTCACACCCTTCAAGATTGTAGTCTTGGAACCAGCGGCGGCTCACGGCATGATAGCGCATATCTTTACCGAACATGGCAATCGCTGCCGGTGCATGTTCCACGAAGAGTCGCAACAACTCCTCGCGCTCGCGCAGGGCGTCCTCTCGCATACGCTGCTCACGGAGCAGAAACTCGAACGGTCGCTGCAGATTTGTGGCTATAAAGGCCTTGTAGATAAAAAAGAACGCGCCAATTTTGAGGAAGTGACCGAGGGCGTTAGCCATGCCAAAAACGCTTACGTATGTGGTGAAGGCCAGCTCCGAGGCGATCGAGAGGAAAACCGCTGCTATTAGATACCTAAACACTTCGACAGGGAAACGGTCTCGGTGAACGTAGTGCGCTCCCATCGAGGCGAGCAGTATGAGCGAGATGACGTACTCGCTGACTATCTTGAAACGGGTCTGGCCAAATCCTTCCACATAGCAGTCAGGGAACCATCCCGTGAAGACCGAGAGGAGCAGGCCGCCTGTCAGGGCCGCGAAAACCGCGAGCGTCGGGACGAACCGTAGACGCCAATGGACCACAAAGGGCGCGAAGAGCAAGGAAACGCCCTGAATGTAGCGTGCAACGATCCAGAGTTGAGTTGGTAGGTTGGCGTCATAACCGATGAACACGCCCATGCCCTTGTAGGCAAGTGTATGGAGGAGATCGACGAAACTGATGGACAGGAATGCGACGCCAACGATTCTGAAGTAGCTGGATTTCGTATGGTCGCGAGTATTCCAGAGTATCAGGAATATGCTAACACCGATGGCAATGCTGAAGAACTCCACTAAGCTGTGGAATAGATTAAAGCTGTAGGATATCGTCAGGTACATCCCGAAGATGCCTGCCGCAACAATGGCTGCAAAGCCGGTGCGTCTCAGGAGACGCCCTGTACCGTTTGCTTTATGTGTGCCTACGTCCGAAGTATGCATAAGCTGATTCTTGCCTATCCTCTCCTTCGTTGAGATTCGGTTGCTTGGGAACCCAAGTATAAGCGCCTCGACACCTATGAACCCCAACCGCTTTGAGCAACTTTTTCTATCATCAGCTTGGTGTTCCCATTCGGAACATCGGCATGCGAGACGCTGACAATAGGAGTCCCAACGCAGTTAGCCGCCCGCTTACGATGTCCTGTTTGCCCATGATGATTGCCAGTCCAGTCCGGTTCCTCCAAGTCGATAGACCTCGAAAGGTCGAATCGTGGCTACCGGTTATATTCAGCCTGATATGATTTTAGAAGTGCTTTTAGACTTGAAGGGCTTCGATAATGCCTCAAACCTGCAATGGCAACGGCAAGGATCGCCTAAAGGATATCAACCCATCATTTGGGGGAAAAATGTGAAACGGGGATATGAACTCAATTCCATATCGTTTCCCCCCGTGGGGGGCATTCAACTGTCATAAGGTATGCGCTACGACTTTGATGCCACCGCTCCTGCTCCAGATCATCGGCGCGGTTGCTGAGTTCGAGCGGGCGATCATCAAAGAGAGGCAGCGAGAGGGCATCAGGGCCGCTCAGAAGTCCGGGAAGCAGATGGGACGAGCCAAGGCTCTCACTCCAGTCCAAGTCGAGGAGATCAAGGCGAGGGTCGCAAAAGGCGAGACGAAGAAGGGATTGGCCCAGGAGTACGGCATCAGTCGTCAGACGCTGTATGCCGCTTTGGTCCCATAAGCGGGATCAATCCTGATAATTACGGCAGGGAGCGTTAATATCATAGGTGATCACTTCGACCTTAGGCCCGACCTTCTCATTGCCTACATGGTCCTCACGCGCTAACCAGCTACCATGCCCATACCCCAATGCCACAAATGTTACTTTGAGCCAGATATCTGGATCCAAGTTTATTTTATTGAGAAAGTCTGGGAAGGCCGGTGCAAGAAAGGCCACCAAGTGAGCAAAGTTAGAACCACAGCAGGGATGCGATACCGCATCATCCGACCGTGGCCGAGGACGGGATTGGGAACATTCGAGTGCAGTGATTTCAAGGATACTGCGACTCCCTAAGGATGTAGAATGCCCGGCCACCAAAACGGCAACCGGGCAAACTAGTGGAGGTGAGCAACGAGCTAACTATGGCCCGTATTTCAGAATACAGGCCGCATCCGTGTAGCTCTGTGATTATTTGAATCCTTAATAATCGAAGGAACTGACAGGCCGGGGACTCCAATAGGGGTTTGGAAGGGGATCGATGCGCGAGTCCCATAGCCCTATTGCCCTCAGCTCTGTGAGAACGTTCCCGAACATTTCCCAGGACTGGGCGTTTCGTCTTCCTTCTCGCGACACTCGGAGGGATGGGCTATCCTGTTTGGATTCTCCGCCGCGTGCATGTCGCCTTTTCAAATGGGCAAACAGCTGTGGCAGAGGTAACACCCGCACGGGAGGCGAGCATGATACGCGTGGTCGAGATAACGGCGTCCGCTGGCAAGAGCGATGAAATTGTGCGGGACATCCAAGGGAGCCTAAGCGTTATCGGCCTGAAGGTGGAGCGCGGCATATCCGTCCAGCCGCCTGGGGATGTCATCACCGTGCAGGTCACGACTCAGGCGTTGCACGAGCTCATGCGCCTGCTCGACCGGCACGGAATCGGACAGGAGGCGGGCGGATCCTGGCTCACAAGCCAGCCTATGGGACTTGTCTCCAAAGAGTGGGAGGAGGAAATACCGCGCGGCAGGACCGAGGCATCCTGGGAAGAAATGGAAATGTCCCTGGCCCGCGAGAGCAACATGACAGTGAACTCACTCCTGATCATGGCCATATCCGGGGTGATCGCCGCCGTGGGCATACTAACGAATGCCTTGCACATCGTAGTTGGGGCCATGCTCATCGCGCCCGGCTTCGAGCCGATCACGCGCATCGCCATGGGCATCGTCAATAGAGGTGGATCATGGAGGCTGGGCCTGCCACACACGGCCATGGGCTATGCGGCCCTGGTCCTCGGCGCGGCCGTGACTTCGCTGGGCCTCCGCCTGACAGGCATCGATACGCCGTATGAGCATTCCTCGTACCTACCCGCCGGAGTGCTCATCACGTATTGGACCTCTATCTCCGGCCCCTCCCTGTGGGTAACAATCACCGCAAGCATTGCCGGGGCTGTTCTCGTGGTAATCCACAGGTCCGTGCTGACAGCCGGGGTCATGATCGCGCTGGCCCTGGTACCCTCGGCCTGTCTTGTAGGCATGGGGGCTGCGTATGGTAATTGGGGGCTTGCCGGCAAGGGGTTGTTGCGCTGGATCGTGGAGGCGGGCGTCGTCCTGGCCTGCTCCCTGCTTGTCTTCGCCTGGAAGCAGGTCAGTGTGTACAAACGCAACTCCGCCATAAAGATCCGGCGCACAGCCGGGAGCGGCGGCAGAGGCTAGAGTTGTAGCCTTCCAGAAACTGCAAATCCACAGGGCATCGTGCGATCCCGAGTTCGATCATCCTTCTAGAGCATTTTGCTTTTGAAAATGCTCTGCAAGCCATGCGTCGGCATGGCTTGCCGCTAGCTTCGGCGTAGGCGCAATTCACTTGCGCCGTCAACGCCGGAGCGGGCGTCTTAAAAGCAATCTGCTCTAAGGGGCTCTCGCTTCCCCATGCTGAGAGGACAGGGCAGGGGCCTGTCCTGTTTTGTGCAAGATGCTTTAGCTGCCCAGAAGCGCCTGGGCGTAGTCCTTGTCGTTGAAGAGTCGCAGGACTTCCACTTCCTCTCCCAGCCTCACGAAGATCATGGGCAGGCGTGCTTGGCTTGTTGGCCAAGCGGGTGCGGCCATCCTTCATGCGCGTAGAGATCGGTCGGCGACTGCCAGTTCTTAGAGCCATGTATGGACTCGGCCCCGATGGCAAGTGAGCAAGGGCGAGGCCCCTCGGAGGATGCCCGAGGGTTTTGTTGGTGGCTCTTATTCGAGAGCTATTTGCCCTTGCGCTTTCTGCCCAAGAACAATCTTCTCCACGAAACCGTATCAAATCCAGTGGACGCTAGGCCATAAGACAAGGCCAAAAGGGGGGGACTGAAGTAGATCAACGGGGTGTCAAAGTTGGCTGTCGCAGGTGCCAAAATCAGGTGCCGCGCTAAACACAGTGGTATAACAGTTTGGAAGCTGGAACCTGTTGAAATAAAAAAGGGCCAGTGAATACTGACCCTTAGATGACTTATGGCGGAGAGGGTGGGAATCGGGTGTTGCGGGGTATCAAGGCCCCGGAATCCTTGCCAGCTCTCAGGTCCATCCTCTCTGGTGGATGCCTCGGTGTACCCATCGTTTGTACGTGGGGCAAGCAGGCAGGGCGAGGCTGGAATCGGCCACTACGATCGAGCAGGTCGTTTCCTCCTCGATATGATGGGGAGAACGATCCTGCCTGCATGCAATGCAGCGATGAACACGATGAAGAATTCGAGCCTGCCCAGAAACATGCCCATGATTTGGGTCCACAGCACCGCCGGGGGAGCATCCGCCGAGGTGATGCCGATGGACAGTCCTACTGTCCCGATGCTTGAAGCATACTCGAAGAGGCTCTCCCGCAGTGGATAGCCGTACGCGACCATAATGCCGACGCCCAAAGTGAAGCACACCAGGTAGAGTGTCACAAAGCATGTCGCCCTGCGCAGGTCGGAGTCATCAATGAACTTCGGTCGCTCGCCCATCCAGATCGACTCGGCGGGCACACTCCCACGCGGCAGCAGCGCGCGCTTGATTTCCCACCACACGGATTTGATCAGCAGGTACACCCGATACTGCTTGATCCCGCCGGCGGTCGAACCGGTGCCTCCGCCCACGAGCATGAGCAGCAGCATGACCAGCCAACCGATGGCCGGCCATCCGGTGTAGCCCACGGTGGAGAAACCCGTTGTCGTGGCTGCGGTAACCGCTTCGAACAGAGCCACGCGCACCTGCTTGCCCAGCCCGGTGTAGCCGTGATGGGTAACGAACCAAAAGAGCAGGCCTGCGGCGGCAAGAAAGAGGAGAAGGCTAAAGCGCAGCTCGCCATTCTTTAAGACGGATCGCCATTTGCCCGTGAGCAGGAGGTAGGCGGTCACGAAGTTAAGGTTTCCAAGAATCATGAGCACAACGGTGACCAGTTCAATCTCGGACGAATTCCAGTAGCCGATGGATTCCGGCCGGGTGGAAAAACCACCTGTTGAAATGGCCGCGAAGGCGTGGTTCACGGCATCGAACCACTCCATGCCCGCGATGCGGTAGGCGAGGCTGCCCGCGAGGGCATATGCGGAATAGATGACCAGCACCAGAGTCGCGGACGAACGCACATGGGGCGCAAGTTGATCGCTGCGCCCCTCGGCTCCAGAGAGGCTGGTCCCGGCTGGGCCGGCGATGGCCGCCAGCATGATGATGGCCAAGCCAGCGCCGCCCGCTAGTTGCATAAGGCTGCGCCACAAGAGGACAACCTTGGGAGCGGTGGTGACATCGACCACGGACAATCCTGTCGTGGTGAACCCGCTGACCGTCTCAAAGAGCGCCTGCGTGAAAGTCAGGTCCAGGATGGACAGGAAGGGCCATGTAGCCGCCAGACAGCAGACAATCCAACCGAGCAGGACGACCACGCCGCCGTCCTGTAGAGTTAGAGTCACGTACGTGCGAGGTCGGGCCACGCGCCAGGTCGTCAGTCCTCCGAGAAGGAGTGCCGAGGCTGGATACAGAAATGCCCAAGACCAAGCGGCCTCCCCGTCAGCGAACGGCAGGACGGCCAGCGAGGCGAGCATGAGCAGCCCCACCAGCGTCCAAATTAAGCCGGCATAGGAAAACATGGTCCTCAGACGAAGAGCTGGACCGGGAAGGTAGCCCATGTCCTTACCCCTTCTCCCCGGTGAGCATGCGCAGAATCTGCCCGTAGTTTTCGGGCAGGGACAAGATCACGAGCCGGTCCCTGGCCAAGAGCATGGTCGAGCCTCGGGGCACGAGCGGATTCCCCTCGCGGAAGATGCAGGCTACGAGACTGTCTTCCGGCATGCGCACATCCATGAGGGTCTTGCCTACTACGGGAGCGTCCTCGTCGAGGACGATTTCAGTGAGGTTGACCTTGCCGCCGCCCAAGGGAAGCAGGTTGAGCACTCCTTCGGTTTCGACCCTGCGCTCGATAAGCCCGGTGAGAACCTGCGTCATGGAGAAGGCATCGGTCACTCCGAGATCATGGAAAACCGCCTCCAACTCGGGATCGTTCACGAGGGCCAGGGTGCGCCGGACGCCGAACTGCTTGGCCGCGCTCTGGCATATGGCTAGATTGTCCTCATCCCGCAGGGTGGCAGCCAGGATGACGTCCACGTCCTGGACACCCGCATCCGCGAGCAGGCGGGGCTGAGTTGCGTCGCCATGCACCACCAGAGCCTTGAGCTTACGGGCCAGCCAGGCGCATTCTTCCTGGTCACTGTTTACGATGGTCACGCCATGACCCTTGGATATGAACGAACGCGCCAGGAAGTAGACCGGCTTGCCACCTCCCACGAGCATGATCCGCAGTGAAGCCATCTACATCTCCCGCTGGATGCCAAAAAGAGAATTGAGAAAAATGGTGCCTACGACCGTGGAGGGGCAGACGGTGGCAATGCCAAGGCGGGTGCAGAGGTCCTGCCGATCTTTGTCAAATACCCTGGCCAATACCTTACTGACCTTGAATATCTTGGCTGCGACCTGAGCTACCAGCATATTCACCGTATCGCTCTCGGTGGCCGCGATGAGCACGTCGGCCTTGTCCAGCTTGGCCTGGCGCAAGGTATCGAACTCCGTGGCGTCGCCTGGTATGGAAAAACCGCTGAAGTCGCCCGATAGCTCCTGGAAGGACTTTTGGCGCAGATCAACCACGACCACGCTATGCCCCTCCTTGGAGAGAGTATTCGCGATGTGCGAGCCGAGCCTGCCGCACCCGACGATTACCACGAAACTCTTTTTCGAGAGCATACCCAATAGATCCATGGCTACTTCCTTTGCCTGTCGCCCAGATCGATTGTTCCGCTCGAACTGGGTATGCCGCTGAGTCGCTCGAAGTTGTCACGCGAAGGGGCATAGGATGGCGCCAGCCAGTAGGCGTTCCGGTAGTTCTTGAGCGCCTCCTCGCGCTCACCCTGAAGTTCGTGAATGGCTCCGATGAGATTGAAGACTTCCGGGCTGTCATGCTGTATGGCGACCGACTTGTGCAGCAGTTCCATGGCAGCCTCGAAACGGCGCTCCGTGATCGATCTGAGGGCCAGTTCAACCAGATGGTCGAACTCCGCATGCTGGTGCTCGTCGAGCGCTTCACGATTCAGGATGCGCGTGACGACTTCTCGGACCTCGGATGGGGTGAACGGCTTTTGCAGGTAGTCCAGCGCGCCGAGCTTCATGGCTTCGACAGCATTGTCCACCGTGCCATGTGCCGTGATAATCACGAACTTGATCTCCGGGCGTTGCTCGGCAATGCGCCGGAGCACCTCCATTCCGTCCATGCCCGGCATCCTTAGGTCGAGCAGCACCACCTGATAGGCTTGCCGGCCGATTTTTTCCAGGGCCTCTTCGCCGTTCACCGCCGTGTCCACTTCAGCCAGGTCCTCCAGTGCCTGGGAGAGGGTGATGCGGATATTCTTCTCGTCATCGACAACAAGAATGCGGTCCTGGCTATCGGGCATGTCTTCTCCTCCTTTGCGGCTCATTCCGCGATCGGGACAGTGAAGGTGAAGGTTGTCCCCTCTCCCGGAGTGGACTCCACCCAGATCGTCCCACCGTGAGCGCGAACGATCTCCTTGCAGATGGCCAGCCCCAGGCCTGTCCCACTGCTGGTCCTCCGAGACTTCACCTGCACGAACTTATCGAAGATCTTGGTCTGAAATTCCAGTGGAATGCCCTCTCCGTCATCACTGACGGACACGTGCGCGAATCGGCCCGCTTGCTTGGCGGCAACCCGCACATGCCCATTTTCGGGCGTATGACGCAGGGCGTTGCCCACGAGGTTCACCAGCACCCAGGTGATTTTGTTCGGGTCAACCCTGACTTCAGGCAACCCCTCATCGCAACTGAAAGCCAGTTCCACACCAGCCTGTTCCGCCTGGGTGGCCATGATCTTGGCGGTCTTCTCGCAGATGAGCGGCAAGGGGACGCGCTCGAAGTCGATCTCCAGCTTTCCGGCCTCTATCTTCGAGAGGTCCAACAACTCGTTCACGAGCGCCTTAAGGCGTTGCACATCTTCCTGGGCCACGGTGAGAAGCTGACGCTCTCGATCGCTGAGCTTGCTCCCGGCCTTGTCCTTGAGCAGATCGATGCTCATGCCGATGCTGGTAAGTGGCGTGCGCAGCTCATGAGAGGCCGTCATTACGAACTCCGACTTGAGCCGGTCCAATTCGCGCAGGCGGGTAACGTCTCGCAACAACAGAACTGCGGCAATGACCGGGCCATGGCCGATGTGCACCGGGACAACCGAAAAGGAATAGTATACCTGCTTCTCCCCGCGAGACACGGACAGCGTGCTTTCCTGCTCATCAAGTTCAGGCTGTTGGCCAGTTTCGATGGCCTGCTTGATCAACTTGGAGAGCCGCTCATCTCTGATCGCCTCAAGCACGTGCTTGCCGCTGACCTCTTCTGGACTCACATTGAAGATACTCCCGGCCATGAGGTTGATGCTCATGATCGAGAACTCCGGGTCAACGACTACAATGCCATCATCCACACTCTGCAGGATCGCCTCGGTCTTGTGCTTCTCCGCGAGGATTTTCCCGATGTTCATGGCGTGATACTGCTCAAGCCGCTTGGCCATGGAATTGAACTGGCCCGCGAGTTGCGCGAGTTCATCTTGTCCCGAGACCGGCACCTGCACACCATAGTCGCCATCGGCGATACGCTTGGCAGCCTCGCGCATGCGCTCAACCGGACTAGCCAGACGGCGGGCCAGGAAGATGCTGAGCACAAGCCCGATCACCGTTACCGCCGCTCCCGCGGCGACCATGCGCAGTACCGCCTTGGAGGCAAGCTGTTGCGCCTGGGCGCTGGCCTGGACCATGGCCTCCTGATTCAGCTCCCGCAGATCGACACAGGACTGTCTGACGGCAAAGAACAACGGCTGGACTTCCGTCTGGTAGAAGGTGGCTCTCTCGGCCGTAGGCTTCTGGTAAAAGCCATGTGCATTGCCCAGAAAGGCTAGGTATCCTGCTTCAAGCTTCTCAAGCAGTGCGACCTCACTCTCGATGGTGATGTTGTCCTTGGCCTTGCCGAGCCATTGCAGGAAATCGCTCTCCATCGCGCGAAAGGCTTCGGAAGTTGCCGGGTTGATGCCGAGGAGTTCGTAAAGGAGCAGGCTGTCCTGGCGCTCCAGGTCGTTGATCATGTTCTCGGCGGCGAGGATGGACTTGTAATTTTCTTTGAGTATGGACTCAGACGCCAGCCCGAGCGTTCGCACGTTCGTCACGGACCACCCGAAGACGATGGCGATAATGACGATGGCCGCGCCATAACCCAGGAGGATTCGCACCCGGAACGAACGCAACCCAAAAAGTTCAGCCATGGGGTAGCCTACTCATCTTGGGAGAATACCGGATTTTTATATTGCTGGCAGTGCGAGTACCGGTCCACGCAAAAGGAGCGGATTCTCGTCTTGTTGACGACCATGATGCTCCGGTACGCCCGGCAGAAGTGGATGTCCTGGCCATCTCCCGCAAGTTCGGCGAGCAGGTGTGGGCAAATCGAGGCCAACTCCTGTTCGGGACTTCGGGAACACTTCAAGGCCGCAGTCATGTTTTGAGGATGGAGCGCGTGCAAGGCAAGCTGTATAGGGTCACAGTAAAGAACCCCCGTAACGCCAGCCCCTGAAAGCGCTTGCAGGATGTCCCGATTGGGGCTTGTGAGAAGCACATAGATCAATGGCTTCCTATCTTTCTCCAGGCTGTCCAATATCCTGCATAGCTCGATGGCGAGATCTCTCTTCTCTTGTCCCAGGCCGTGGAAGGATATGAACACTGCCGCGACGTCCTTCTCCCTGGCTTCATGCAGGTATGTGGCAGGACTCGTGACGACTTCCAAGCTCTGACCGGCAGTCGGGGGCACTTCACCTTCATGGTAGAGCAGGTATTTTGGGGGTGCTACGGGAGACATCGGGTAACCTCCTGCCTTTATAGGCAGGAAGTGTGCCCAGAAGAAATATTTTTATATTTAAAATACTTAAATCAAGATAACCCAGGGGAGTCAGCCCGACTCATTGCATAATGCACGAAAACCACCTTGCATTCTGCACGATTACCCAAGGCCATACTTCCTGCGCTTGCGCCACAGCGTGGCGGGATCGATCCCGAGTATGCGCGCGGCTTCATCCATGGTTGCAGTCTGCACGAGTACCGAGCTGATGTGCTCGCGCTCCAGTTCCTCAAGGGTCGGGGGGATACCGGCAATTGGTTTGGGACGGCGAACTCCTTCGGGAAAGTCTTCAGGTGTGAGTTGCGGCCCCGAAGCCATGGCTACAGCCCTCTCGATGACGTTAGCCAATTCCCGGACATTGCCCGGCCATGGATAGCGGGTCAGTTGGCTTATTACACTTGGAGCGAAACCTCTCACATCTCTTCCATGCATATTTCGAAAATGATCAAGAAAATGGTCCGCAAGCACAGGAATGTCGTCCAGACGTTGCCGAAGAGGCGGCATGGACAGCTCAACCACATTGAGGCGGAAATACAAATCCTGCCTGAATAGGCCCTCGTGTACCATCTCCTCCAGGTTCCGGTTGGTTGCTGCGATCACACGCGCATCCACCGTGCGCACCTTCGTGTCACCGACTCGCTCAAACTCTCTGGACTGGAGGAAACGCAGCAGCTTGGCCTGCAGGCTTGGCGACAGCTCCCCCACCTCGTCGAGGAAAAGCGTGCCTTCATCGGCGGACTCGACCTTGCCTGGCTTGTCACGCACGGCTCCAGTGAAAGCTCCTTTAACATGGCCGAAAAGATCGCTTTCGAGTAGGCTCTCCTGGAGAGCGGTGCAGTCAACCGTGACGAATGGCTGCTCAGAGCGAGGACTCCAGTCATGGACAAGCCGTGCCAGTAACCCCTTGCCCGTGCCGCTCTCGCCAGTGATGAGAATGCTGGCCTTGGTTTCCGCTACCTGTCTTGCAATCTGCAAGACCTTCTTCACCTGTGCGTTCCTGGTCAGGAACGCACCCTGATGCACTATGCCGTTCAGCTCCGATCGCAAGCTTTTCACTTCGGTTTCCAGGCTGCGAAACCTCTCGATCATGTCCAGGACGTGCTCCACCTGGGCTGCCGAGAACGGCTTGACCAGATAATCGAACGCCCCCTTTCGGATTGCCGAGACAGCCGTATCCACCGAAGCATGGCCGGTTATCATCACAATGCTGGCCTTGTGGCTTCGTTTGCCTAATTCCTCCAGCACTTCGAGGCCGCTCATGTCAGGTAGCTTGAGATCAAGAAAGACTACGTCAGGCAAGCTGGAGTCATATGCCTCAATGCCCAGCCTGCCTTGATTCGCGGTCAAAGTTGTATATCCCCGCTCATCAAGGAGGAATGTAAACGTTGTGGACAGGTTGGCATCATCATCCACAATCAAGGCAGAGCGTTTGCCCATGATACGATACCTTTTCTTTTGAAAAGACTGATACTCCACGTCAAAGACGTTGCAGCAATCTGGATACAGATGCCGCGTACCATTTACCGCCGCGAGGCGTTGCAATCCGCTGGCGATTCAATTCCGGGGCTATGGCATTTGCACGTGTCAGCCCCTGAATCTCGACACCAGCGGCATTAACGTACTTCCGCAAATGCTGCGCCCCGTTCGGACACCCTAGCCTTACACCACGAGCCTTGGCCGCAGCCAGCGCTTCCTTGGTGCGCTTGGAGATGGCCTTGCGTTCCTCCTCTGCAACCAGGGCCATGATGCCAACAGTCAACTCGTTCGCCTGGGGCATATCTGCGCATACGAAGCGCACTTGGGATTTCTGTAGGCCAAGAAGGAAGTGGGCATCGCGAAAGAGCCGGTCAAGCTTGGCAATGACCAGGGCTGCCCCGGTCAGCCTGCAGGGCTCCAGGGACTTGCGGAGTTTGGGCCTGTCCGTTCAAACCTGTGTACGCGAAAGATGACCTTCGGGTCACGGGGGTGTATGCCGTCCAAAACAGCTAATAGCCTGCAAATAGATGCGAGTGTCCAGCGATGAGCGCAGTGAGCTTTTCACAGTATATCGGCATCGATTATTCCGGTGCTGGCAGAGATGACCAAGGGCAGGCCAATATCCAATGCTGCTGTTGGAAGCACATGGCTGATGCATGCGAGAATGCAAGGTCGCCAGCCGGTCGCCACTGGAGCAGGCAAGCTGTCTCCGAGTGGATCACCGATCGGCTTGCCACGGCAGAAGGGCCAGTCATCATCGGGCTCGACCACGGCTTCTCCTATCCACTCAGCTATCTTCAACAGCAAAATATCGACTGCTGGGACGACCTGTTGGAGCACATATTCCGCTTGCACAATGAAAGTGAACGGCCTGCCTTGCACGGAGCAGGGCAGTTGGTTGGCCCAAGTTATCCTCTTCGCCTTGCCGAGATGTGGACCGTTTCCGCCAAAAGCGTGCTCTGGTTCGGAGGGCAAGGGCAGGTCGGGCCCGCCACCAGGGCGGGCCTAGCCCAGCTGTACAGACTGCGGCAGGGGTTGAGGCGACAGGGGATCAAGACGCACTTCTGGCCTTTCGATGGCTGGAGCGTTCCAGCGGGAAGCCATGTCATTTGCGAGGCGTACCCGGCTATCTATAAGCGCAGATACGAGCAGGTTGCGCCGGCCGAGTTCAGCAAGGCTGCCAATCCGGACCTTTTCGATGCGTACTGTGTCGCACGATGGCTAAAGGAACGGGATGAAGCCGGGCTGCTTGAATATTACTTCACGCCGCCGCTCACTACTTCCGAGCAGGCGCAAGCTCGGCTGGAGGGGTGGATTCTTGGAGTCTGTTGAGCGGGCTTGGAGGGAGATGGAGGGGGCAGGTTGGGCAGAAGGCACTAGTGAAAATGCACCATTAGAAGCAAGGCAGAAGCTTACATGTTTGGGTATTAATTTATGATGGTTGGAATTGAGTGGTGGTGAGGGTGGTGTAGTTCATCCTGAAATTAGGTCCAAGCACAAGATTAGTTTCCGGCTTTTGTATAGGGTCTGCGGATATATCTCTGTGCAACTACCGGTCGCTGGTTTAGGCATGGAACCGATTGGTGATAAGCGCAGTCAACATCCTATCAATCGAAATTGGAAGAGTATCGCAGGCGCATGCCGGTTACATTGGTATCTAGATTTTCTGATGCTAAAGGGGTATCGAGAAGGCGTTTTGAATGCGACCTGATGGAGGCTTGTCATGCTCGGAAAATATTCGTGTTTGCTAGTTCTTACGATATTAACCTTTCCGGCTTGCGCGCGACTCAAGACTGATTTCGAGTATGTCAAACCAGTGCAGCAGCAGAGCCGGACGGAAATAGAGCGTCAATATCCATATCCGATGAATATAGTGTGGCATTCTTTAGTAGAACATCTTGGTCAATTGCCATTAAACCAGATGCGAATAGACAAGGACTCTAGCGTCATTAGAATTGAACAGCAAACTGAGGATCCAAGTGGTTTTGTTGACTGTGGCAGCAATACTTACACTGTCAATCGGAGGAGTGGTTTGCCGTTTTTTAGGAGAACGTCTTTGTATTCACAGAAGTCTATTCCGGCTGTCGCTAATTATGCAGAGTATGAGAAAGGTGAGGGCAGAAGGAAGTCTAAGTATCAACAGCGAACAGCTCTAAAAATAACTTCGACAATTAAAGTAAATCCAATTGCTTCAGAATTGACAAATGTTAGCGTTGCGTCAACGTATCTTCTTGTCATTGATACTTATATTAGTATGCGTGGCGGCTACCATAAGGTTAGTGGACGGAGTTATACGATAAGTCAGTTTGGAAACCATGGGGACACTGGAGAACTTACCTGCATTTCTACTAATTACGAATCTAGCTCTATCTTAAATGGGATTGAGGAGATGATTCATGTAAACGTAGGCAGGCTAAAGAACTAGATTCAGCGGTGGCTAGGAACCTCTAACAAACCTAGTCAGCAGCCTTTCGGCTTTATGGTTTCCCACAGGAGAAGCTATAAAATCCGCCGAGTATACCGCTCATATTTTTAGACCAAGGCATCCGATTCCACCCACCTTCCTCCCTCGGAATTCCGCGACGTTGACACGGAAACCAAATCGTATATCGCTGTCGGCATAATAGGACGACTTGAGGTGCCGTATGAGTATTCTATCTAGGCTGAACGGATGGCAGCGTCTTTTCCTCATCTTATCCATCTGTTGGTTCGTTGTCGGTTCAGTCCTTGCCGTCCAAAACGCACCATCGTTCTATACCGAGGAATATGAGATACAAGAAGCCATCCAAGCCTCACTACAAAAGGAACTCGATAGTGAACTAAAAAGAGAGTACAAAACTGGACTAGATGATATAATTCACTTTTGCAGAGAGCATGAGTCTGAGATCCATAAGGACTACGAGGAGGCTGTTACAAATAACCAAGTGCCGACGTTCTTAGACAACAGTGACATTAGCTATGATAGGCCGCACAATGCATATATTTATGAAGATCTTAATCTGGTCAATCCCTATAAAGTGCGGCTCCCTCACATTTTCGACTTCCTTACAGAGGAACAAGCTTGGTATATATTTGCCAAGCGCTACACTAATCTGAGTTTGTCAAAATATTCGCAAAAAGCGTTTCTATTGTCACTATCAACTAAGGGCGACTTCAAACCCTCTCTGGTTGCTCAATACATAATAGCTTGTTTGTTGGTGTTCTGCCTAACCACAGCTGGAACTTACATATCCCTTCTTGGCCTCAGAAAAATAACCTTATGGGTGGTCGAAGGATTCAAGAGACAATAGCTGGAGCCACCTCTCAAGGAAGCTACTCAGGGGCAACTCCACTATTCTCTATTAGTGTAAAAGTTGGGAAGCTGGAACCTGTTGAAATGAAAAAGGGTCAGACGAGTCTGACCCTTTGATAAGCAATGTGGCGGAGAGGGTGGGATTTGAACCCACGTACAGGCTATTAACCCGTAACCCGATTTCGAGTCGGGCGCGTTACGGCCACTTCGCTACCTCTCCGCGTTGGTAGGAGGACAGGTTAATTACCCACGATGCGTAACGAGGTCAAGGGGAAAGCAGGTCTTGGCGTGCCTTTCGCCTGCGCAGGAAAAAGCTCGACAGGAGCGTGCCGCATTCCTCGGCCATGATGCCCTCCAGAACCCAGAACTGGTGGTTGAGGAAGGGCAGGCGCAGCCCCTTGAGCCGCGACAGCACTGCGCCGGCCTTGGGATCGCGGGCGCCGATGACCAGCCCGGCGATTCGCGCGTGGACCAGGGCGCCCAGGCACATGATGCACGGCTCCAGGGTCACGGCCAGGATGCAGCCGGTCAGGCGGTAGTTGCCGAGCGTGCTCGCGCCCTGGCGCAGGCAGAGCATCTCGGCATGGGCCGTGGGATCGTTCAGGCTCAGAGGCGCGTTGTGCGCCTGGGCCAGCAGCTCTCCTTCAGCCGAAAGCAGGGCCGCGCCCACGGGCACTTCGCCCATGCTCCCTGCTTCGTGCGCCTGGCGCAAAGCCACATCCATGACTTCGCGCCAGGAAGCCCAGCCTGCAGGCGGCGAAACGGGAGGCAACAACTGAGGAGAGATCATGGACGCAGGTGGCTACTGCGCCTTCAGGTAGCGCACGCCGCCCGCCAGCACGGAGATGCCGAGTTCGGCGTGTTCGCCGCGAGTCCAGCCCGGATGGTTGGTAGGATGGTTGAAGGCCTCGGGATGGGGCATAAGGCCGAGGATGCGACCCGAAGGGTCGGTCAGGCCGGCGATGCCCAGGGGAGAGCCGTTGGGGTTGAATGGATACTCTTCGGTGGGCTCGCCAGTCTCGGGATGGACATATTGCAGTGCCACGAGATTCTCGCGCACGACCTTGCCCATGAGCTCGGCGTCCTGAAAGACCATCTTGCCTTCGCCGTGACGTATGGGCAGGGCGAGTACGCCCAGGTCCTTGGTGAATACGCAAGGCGAGGCAGGATTGGCCTTGAGCTGCACCCAGCGGTCCTCAAAACGGGCGGAGTCGTTGTTGCCCAAGGAGGCTTGGCGCTCAAAGTAGGCGCCGTCCATGGCAGGCAGCAGCCCGAGCTTGACCAAGAGCTGGAAGCCGTTGCATATGCCCAAGATTACTCCGCCGGACGCGAACAGGCGTTCGAGTTGGGAGACGATGGGTTCTCCCTCGGAGGTTTTGGCGTAGCGCCAGCGCAAAGCCGCGGCCTGGGCCGCGCCCAAATCGTCGCCGTCCAGGAAGCCGCCTGGAAAGATAAGATAGTTGAATGGGTCCAGCCGGATGCGGCCCGAGACCAGGTCCGAGAAGTAGGCGACGTTGACCTCATCGGCGCCGGCCTGGCGCACGGCATAGGCCGATTCCTTTTCGCAATTGGTTCCATAGCCGGTGATGACGAGGGCTTTTACTAAGGCCACCGTGCGACCTCCACATTGGTTTCTTGACAGGGGGTTCCCGCCTGACTAGCTTGGGCGGGGCTCAGCGAAGATAAGGAGAGCCGGTGGCCGAGTCAACTCAAGGCGCTGAATCTCCCGAGGCTTTCACGCGAAGCCGATGCTTCGTGATAGCGGCCGGTAAGAGACCCCAGGTGTCCGGTTCCTTGCGGCCGCCTCTTTTTTTGTGTGCGGGAAGCCACGGAGCTTCACTCGCCGTTGGCGCTAAGAAATACATATGAGTGTCTTGCTTATCAGCAGAGTAAGGATGGGATGACCATGCAGACCAAGTTCATATTCATTACCGGCGGTGTTCTCTCTTCCCTGGGCAAAGGATTGGCGGCAGCCTCCATCGGTGTGCTGCTCAAGGCCCGTGGGCTCAAGGTGACCATCCAGAAGCTCGATCCCTACATCAACGTGGACCCCGGCACCATGAACCCTTTCCAGCACGGCGAGGTTTATGTGACCGAGGACGGAGCCGAGACCGACCTGGATCTGGGGCACTACGAGCGTTACCTCGACGCCTACATGACCCAGCGCAACAATTTTACCTCCGGAAGCATCTACAACTCGGTCATCACCAAGGAGCGCCGCGGCGACTACTTGGGCGGCACGGTTCAGGTCATTCCGCACATTACCGACGAGATCAAGCGCTGCATCACCGGCGTGGCCACCAATGAAGACGTGGTTATCGTGGAGATAGGCGGCACGGTTGGCGATATCGAGGGCCAGCCTTTCCTGGAGGCTATTCGGCAACTGCGTGGAGAATTGGGCAAGGACAACGTGCTCTACATCCACCTGACCCTCGTGCCCTTCCTGCGCACCGCAGGGGAGGTGAAAACCAAGCCCACTCAGCACAGCGTCAAAGAGCTGCGCTCCATCGGCATCCAGCCCGACATCATCCTGTGCCGCTCGGAAGTGGACCTGAGCAAGGATATCAAGGACAAGATCGCCCTGTTCTGCAACGTGGACAAGGACGCAGTGTTCACGGCCAGGGACGTGAAGAGCATCTACGAGGTGCCGCTTGAGTTTTACAGCGAGGGCGTAGACCAGAAGATCGCCATCATGCTGCGCCTGCCGGCCAAGAACGCGGCCCTGGAGCAGTGGAAAACCCTGGTCTACAAGCTGGAGAATCCCCAGGGCAGAGTGACCATCGGAATCGTGGGCAAGTATGTGGACCTCAAGGAGGCTTACAAGAGCCTGCACGAGGCGCTCATTCACGGCGGCGTGGCCAACGACGTGGCCGTGGATCTGGTCTACGTCAATTCCGAGGAGGTTCAGCCCCGGAACGTGGCTGACAAGCTTAAGAATCTTGACGGCATCCTCGTGCCCGGAGGCTTCGGCTCCCGTGGCGTGGAAGGCAAGATCGAAGCCATTCGCTACGCCCGCGAGAACAAGGTGCCCTTCTTCGGCATCTGTCTGGGCATGCAGTGTGCGGTTATCGAGGGCGCGCGCAATGTCATCGGGCTGGATAAGGCCAATTCCGAGGAGTTCGACCTGACCACTCCCCATCCGGTCATCTATCTCATGACCGAGTGGTATGATTTCCGCAGCAAGTGCGTGCAGAAGCGTGGAAAGGACAGCGCCAAAGGCGGCACCATGCGTCTTGGCGGCTATCCCTGCGAGGTCAAGACCGACACCAAAGCCTTCGACGCCTACCGGGAGACGGACATCACCGAGCGCCATCGCCACCGCTACGAGTTCAACAAAGCCTACTTCAAGCAGTTCGAGGAGCACGGCTACGTGTTCAGCGGCTTGTCGCCGAACGGAGAGCTGGTGGAGATCGTAGAGCGCCAGGACCATCCCTGGTTTCTGGGCTGTCAGTTCCATCCGGAGTTCAAGTCCAATCCCATGCGGCCGCATCCGCTTTTCAGGGAGTTCATCAAAGCCGCCAAGGTCAATAAGGAAACGTCCAAGTAGGGCGAGAGCCTGAAACAGGTCAGTCAGGAGCGAGCTCTAATGACATTTGAAGAACGCGCACGCAGGGTGAAGCTCCTGGTTCTGGATTGCGATGGAGTCCTGACCGACGGCGGGCTCGCGTACGACGAGGAAGGCCGCATCACCAAACGCTTCGACGTCCAGGACGGCCTTGGCATCAAGGCCGGCCAGCACATGGGTTTGGATTTCGCGGTCATAAGCGGCCTTGACCATGCAGGTGTCGCGCGCAGGATCAAGGATCTCGGCATCAAGCATTACTTCGCCGGCCACGTGCAGAAGCTGCCCATCTTGGACGCTTTATGCGCGGAATTGGGCATCCGTTACGACGAGATCGCCTATATGGGCGACGACTGGGTGGACGCGGCACCCATGGCTCGTGTAGGCTTGCCCTTGGCGGTGCCCAATGCCCAGCCCGAGATCCGGGCGCTGGCAGCCTGGGTCGCCTCGGCGCACGGAGGCCACGGGGCAGTGCGCGAAGCCGTCGTGATGATTCTCAAGGCCCAGGGCACATACGAGCAAGCCTATCGGCACTGGAGCGGCTAGGTGCTCAGGCGTCTGGCCGTGTTCTTTCTGGTGTTGTCCCTGCTCGCCGTAATCGGCTTCGCGCTGGTGAAGCTTACCGAGCGAGCCGGGCTCATGCCCGATCTCAGCGGCTTCGTCACTGATGTCGAAATCGACATGGCCGCCAAGGGAATTGAACTAACCCATGGAAACGAGGGTAAGCTCATCTGGCGTTTGCGAGCCGAAAGCGCGAGCTATGATCAGGAGAAAGGACTCGTGCTCGTCCAGACTCCCAACATAGACTACTTCACGCAGCCAAGTGACAAATTGCTGCATGTCCGGGCCCCTCAAGGCTCCGTGCATCAGGAAAGCAGCGAGGTTCATTTCTGGCCTGAGGTTACGGCCGTATATGAAAAAGCCTCGCTTACGGCCAAGGAGATAATGTATGATGGCCAGGGTTTGTTGACCGCTAGCGGCGGAGCGGTCGTTAAGCAGGAAGGGGTCACGCTCATGGCGCCGGTCATGCATTTTGACTTGAATGCGCGCGTCTTTGTCGCGGAGGGCGGAGTGGTTGTCGAATCCGGTACTGACAAGATTTTTACTGACCCCTTGAAAGCTAATGCACCCTAGCCATCTTATCGTATTCCTAATTTGCGCCATGGCGTGGATACTGCCCATCACTGCCCAGGCCGCTGAGGAGAACCTTGTCCCCACCAAGGTGACAGCGGATCGTCTGACTTATTCCCAAGAAGGCAACCGGGCCGTATTTGAGGGCAAGGTGCATGTCGTTCGGCAGGATATGGAATTGTGGGCCGATCGTATCGAAATCGACCTGCGTCCGAACGGTGATGGCAAGAGCGGCGCCAGCGGACCGGATATGGCCTTCGCCACAACCGAGGGCGCTTCGCGCATCAACAGGATTATCGCCTTGGGCAACGTGCGCATGCGCCGAGGCCAGAGCGAGGGCAAATGCCGCAAGGCCACCTACCTGGCGGATAAGAGCATGATTATCCTGGAGGGCGATCCTGTCCTCAAGGAAGGTGAGAATACCCTTCAAGGCAAGGAAATACGGATCTATATCAATGAGAACCGTAGCGAGGTCATTGGCAACACCAAACGCCCCGTGGAGATGATCTTCGTTACCCCCGAGAAGGGGGCCGAGAAGAAGAAATGAGCCAGAACGAGTTCTCTCAATTGCGGGCTGCGGGCCTCAAGAAGCGTTATGGAAAGCGCGACGTTGTTTCCAATGTGAACCTGGACATCACTCAGGGAGAAGTGGTGGGCATCCTGGGACCCAACGGCGCCGGCAAGACGACCACCTTTTATATGCTGGCGGGCGTCGTGAAGCCGAATGACGGCACGGTATTCCTTGACCAGCGCGAAATTACCATGCTGCCGCTGCACGAACGGGCGCGGTTGGGCATCAGCTATCTGCCCCAGGAGAGTTCCGTATTCAAAAAGCTCACCGTGCGGCAGAATATGGACATCATCCTGGAGCATACGGGGCTCTCCCGCCGTGAGCGGGCCGTCAGGGCCGAGGAGCTATTGGATGAACTGGGCATCACGCGCCTTTCGGGCCAGAAGGCTTCGAGCCTTTCCGGCGGCGAGCGCCGTCGGCTCGAAATCGCCCGCGCCCTTATCCGCCGTCCCCGTTTCGTCTTCCTTGACGAGCCCTTTGCCGGCGTGGATCCCTTGGCCGTGCTGGATATCCAGGATATCATTAAAGGACTCAAGGAAAAATGCATCGGCGTGCTCATTTCCGATCACAACGTACGTGAAACCCTGTCTATTTGCGATCGAGCCTACCTGGCCTACCAAGGCAGCATAATCCTGGAGGGCTCCCCAGAGCAGATAGTCTCCGATCCGAAGGCACAGCAGGTCTACCTGGGCCAAGGCTTTCGTCTGCAGGGAAGAGATATCTAAGAATCCTTGTCCCACAATGCTTCTCGCGTTCTGGCGCAATGGTTGCATACACACATCAAGTATGGCATGAATACACCCACGGCTGCCTGATGAAACTGTGGATACGCTTTCCCCGAAGCCCTTCAGGCCGCTTTATTTATACGGGAAGGCGTCACTGCACTGCCGTCGCGGCAACGAATCCTTCGTGAACGCCATTGGGAGATTATGGGCTTAGAACTACGACAACAACTCAAACTTTCGCAGCAGTTGGTCATGACTCCCCAACTGCAGCAGGCGATCAAGCTGCTTCAGCTTTCCCGGCTCGAGCTGCTCGATACCGTGCAGCAGGAACTCATGGAGAACCCGCTGCTCGAAGAGGGACAGGCCAGTGATCTTGGTAATGAGATCCAGGCCCTTGAGGTCCATGAGCCTGTTCAGGAAATTTCCAAGGATCGCGATGAGATTCTGACGCGTGAACTGACCCGCAATGCGGACTGGGAAGATTACCTCGGTGAGTTTTCCAGCTCGGGCAAGCAGATGCAGATGCGCGAGTCCGAAGTTCCCGAGGATGGCGTCAGTTTCGAGGCTCGCCTTTCCTCAAAGCCGTCCTTGGAAGGGCACCTGTTCTGGCAGGTGCGGCTTTCCGATTTCAGCGAAAAGCAGAAGCAAGTCAGCGAGATCATTATCGGTTGCCTGAGCCCGGCGGGTTACTTGCAGTCCACGGCCGAGGAAATCGCGGCCATGGCGCACACCACGCCGGAAGAGGTCGAGGTGATCCTGCGGCGCATCCAGCGTTTCGATCCCGTGGGCGTCGCAGCCAGGACCCCTCAGGAGTGCCTGCTGGTGCAACTCGATGTCTATGAACACAATGACCCCATACTGCGGGCATTGGTTTCCGAGCATCTGGAAGACCTGGAAAAACGGCGCTACAAACCTCTGGCTCGCAAATTCAAGATCACTCTCGATCAGCTCAAGGAGTACCTTGAGGTTCTGCAGACCCTGGAGCCCTTGCCGGGAGCCAGCTACTCCTCCACCGAGCCGTACTATGTCAGCCCGGACGCCTACGTATACAAATTCAACGATGAATTCGTAATCATGCTCAATGAGGAGGGCATGCCCAAGCTGCAGCTCAACTCCATGTATATGGACAGCCTGCAGGGTTGCAATTCCTCGGATAAGGAATACATGCAAGAGAAGATGCGCTCGGCAGTCTGGCTCATGAAGAGCCTTTACCAACGCCAGCGTACGCTCTACAAGGTCCTCGACAGCATTCTGCGCTTTCAGCGCGACTTCTTCGAGGAGGGGGTCACCCATCTGAAGCCCCTTATCCTCAAGGATGTAGCCGACGATATCAGCATGCACGAGTCCACGGTCAGCCGCATTACGACCAACAAGTATGTCGCCACGCCTCATGGCGTTTTCGAGCTGAAATTTTTCTTCAATAGCGCCCTGGACCTTGATGACGGCAGCCAAGTAGGCTCGGAGAGCGTCAAGGCGCTCATCAAGCAGCTCATATCCGACGAAAGCTCCAAGAGGCCTCTCAGCGACGAGCGCATAGCCGAGATTCTCAAGGAAAAACTCCAGGTGAATATTGCCCGCAGGACCGTGGCCAAGTACCGCTCGGCCTTGGGCATCGAATCCTCTTCCAAGCGCAAGCAAATCTTCTGATTTCTGCCAACCCCGCGCAAAAGGAGCAGGTATGAACATCCATTTCACGTTCAAGAACTTCGAGCCTTCCGAGCACCTCAAGAACTACGCGCGAACCCGGTTTGGCAAGCTCTCCAAGCATGGGATCAACAGTGCCGAGCTGCAGGTCAATATGAGTGTCGAGAAGCATCGGCACATGGCCGAAGTGGTTCTTTCCGGCGATAGTCTGCATCTGTCCGCCAATGAGGAATCACAGGACATGTACGCCACCATCGACATGGTCTTGGATAAGCTCGTGGCGCAAGTCAAAAAGAGCGGCGACAAGAAATCCCTGCGCAAAAAGCCCGGACAGACTTCGGTTCGCCTGGACGTGTTCAGTTATGCGCAGGCCGGTGACCGCAAGGAGCGCACCATCATCCAGACAGACAGCTATATCCCCAAGCCCATGGATGTGGACGAGGCGGCCATGCAGCTGGAGAGCCTGGGGTATGAGTTCCTGGTCTTCCACAATGCCGAGACCGAGCGCGTCAATGTCATTTATCAGCGCAAGGACGGCAACTACGGCCTCATCGATCCGGGGATATGAGCACATGCTGATTGCGGATTACCTGCACAAGAATCTCGTTCTTCCGGACTTGGCTGCGGTAGCCAAGTCGGAGGCGTTGACTGAACTTGTCGAGCCTCTCAAAAGCGAATTCCCAGATCTGGACCTGGCCAATGCGTTGCAGGTCCTGCTGGAGCGCGAGCAGTTGGGCACGACTGGCATCGGCGATGGCGTGGCTATTCCTCACGGCAAGCTCGTGGGACTCGACAGGATCATTCTCGTGGTCGGCCGTAGCCGCCAAGGGGTGCGTTTCGAATCCCTGGATGGCAAGACATGCACCATTTTCTTCCTGGTGCTGGCTCCGGAACAGGCCGCGGGTATGCATCTGCGCATTTTGGCGCACATCTCCAAACTGCTCAAGGACGAGGGATTCCGGCGTTCCTTCCTTGAGGCCGAGGGGCGCGACGAGCTGTACACCTTGCTGAAAACACTTTGATCGAGGCGCTCCATGCCTAGGCCTTCGCCTATTCCCGTGCTCGTTCTGACCGGGCTGTCCGGAGCAGGGAAGAGCACTGCCTTGAATGTGTTTGAAGATTTGGGTTTTTTCTGCGTGGACGGCCTGCCTGCATCCATGCTGCCCAAGCTGGTTAGCCTGTATGAGGGGCAGGAGGTGTTGCCCGGCAAGGGGCTGGCCTTGGGCATGGATATCCGTCAGCAGGATTTCCTTCGTCAATGGGGTCAGGCCCGGCAAGATTTGGCTCAGTATGACATCTCCCTGCAGGTCATCTTCATCGAGGCTGAACTGCCGGAGCTCATGCGCCGCTACGCCACCACCCGGCGGCCCCATCCGCTCGAGTCCGAGCAACTCGGCCTGCAACAGGCCCTTGAGTTGGAGCGGAACCTGCTGGAACCTGTGCGTGCCGAGGCCGACTTAGTGCTCGATACCACGCATTATTCGGTGCACGACCTCCGGCGCGTGTTGCAGGAGAAATGGAGTTATCTGGAGGAGCAAACCTCCGGCCTGCGCGTGCACATAATCTCCTTCGGCTTCAAGTACGGCCCGCCCAAGGAAGCCGACCTCCTCTTCGACTTGCGTTTTCTGCCCAATCCGTATTTCGATCTTCTGCTGCGTCCACTTACGGGCAAGGACCAGATTGTCGCCGATTATGTATTTCAGGACGAAAGCGGAAAGCTTTTTGCGAACAAGCTCATGGAGTTTGTTTTATTTCTTTTGCCGCTCTATGCTCGCGAGGGCCGCTTCAGGGTGACCATCGGTCTCGGCTGCACCGGGGGGCGGCATCGATCTGTCGCCGCCGCCGAGATGCTGTTCAGGAACCTTAAGGAACAGGGCTACGCCGTCAGTCTTGAGCATCGGCATATCGAGAAGGGCTGATTTTTAGGGCAGATTGCTTTTGACAGCCCGTTGGAAAAAGGGCTGTGCGGGCCAGGAAGGCCCGCTGGTTGCGAAGCAATCGCCCGTAATAGTGGAGCTTTGCTCCACTATTACGGAGTTGAAAAAGTCCAGGACGGACTTTTTCAACAGTCTGTTAAGACGCCCGCTCCGGCGTTGACGGCGCAAGTGAATTGCGCCTACGCGGCGGCAAGCCATGCCGACGCATGGCTTGCAGAGCATTTTCAAAAGCAAAATGCTCTAATTGCCTGTGGACAGGGGAAAGGCGAGGCGATAATCAGAACGCGATGAAAGTTATACGCAAGGACCAGCCCAAGATCACGGGCGTCATCATCGTCACGCACACGGACTATGGCGAACGTCTGCTGGCAGCGGCTCAACTCATCCTGGGTCAGCAGGGTGGCTGCCGGTCCATCCCCGTGGATGTGACTTCCAATGTGGAAGAAACTGTCCGGACCATCAAGGCCGCCATTCAGGACACCGATACCGGCAATGGCGCCCTTATCCTGACGGACATGTTCGGCGGGACGCCCACCAACTTGAGTTTGTCCTTGCTTGGCACGGCGCATATCGAGGTCATCACCGGCGTGAACCTGCCCATGCTGCTCAAGGTATTCGGCAGCAGGCATCTGCCGCCGGCGGATCTGGCCCGTGAAGCCAAAAAAGCCGGTGTGCAGGGTATTGTCGTGGCCGGCGAGGTGCTGCGGCAGAAGATCGCAGACGGATAAGCCATGCTCTGGGTGCGCATCGACAACCGCTTGATCCATGGCCAGATCATCGAGACATGGCTGCCCTATACCGGGGCGGCGCTGCTTATTATTGCCAATGACGAACTGGCCACCGATGCCTTGCGCCAGGAGATCATGTCTTTGGCCATTCCCAACGATGTAAAAGTCGTTTTTACAAAAATCAATGCCGTGACCGATTTGGTGGCCCGTTTCAGCACTGGTGATCGGTCCAATGCCCTTGTCCTTTTTTCGTCTTGTCCCGACGCCAGGCGGGCATACGAGCAGGGCTTCGCCTTCGAAGGGTTGAACATCGGCAATCTCCATTACAGTCCTGGAAAGAGACAGATCTGTGCGCACGTCGCACTTGGCGATGAAGATCAGTCCTGCATCGAATTCTTCAGCCGTAAGGGTGTCAAGCTGGACTTCCGTTGCGTGCCCAACGATTCCGTCCAGGTGAGGATCTTTTCGTGACCTTGGGCCAGATGCCCTTGCAGGCGCTGTTGCCCCTTGTCGGTTTTTTTTTGTCCTGTTTTCCCTCTTCCGTTTCCAGCTCAACATAGGCCTCCTCGAGCGGCCGCTGGCTATCGGCCTCGTGTGGGGCCTGCTTTTCGGTGACCTGGCCACAGCGATTTCCATCAGCCTGTTCTTCGAGCTGTTCTGGATGGATCTCATACCTGCGGGCACTTTCATTCCCCCGCAAATGGCCGCATCGACCCTGGCGGCGTTGACTCTCGTAGAAGTCTATCATTTCACTGCTCCACCTTTAGCAGTGCTGGCCATCATCGCCTGTCTGCCCCTGGCCTGGCTTGGCACGCGCATCGAGGCCATGGAACGTGAACGGCAGAACAAGAGCTACAACGAGCTGCTGCGTTCTTCCCGTGGCGGAATGGACGCGTTCTCTCCCGGGGGGCTCGTGCGCAAGGGCTTCGTTCGAATGGCCATCATTAATTGGCTTTTCTTCCTCGTCAGCTCCATTACGCTCGTGTGGATCGCCGGATTAGTCTTGCCGTTCCTGCAGCGGTATGTTGTCCTGCTGCCGGTAAAATGGTGGCATGTCTGGTTCGGTGCCAGTCTGGGCGGTTTGCTTTCCATTCGTTTCCGGCCTGGGTACATTCTGCTGGCCGTGGCTGCGGCAGCTACAGCGTTTGCGGCTTATCTTGCAAATCTTGGTACATAATGAGTTTTCCATAGACTGGATGTGGAAATGTCTTGGCAGCGCAGTATGTTTGTGCTATTTGGCACAAGCCTCTCTTGGCTGCAATTTCGCAATTCCATATAGGAGGAACCTACCATGGCTGCCTATGTTGTTGGACACAAGAATCCGGACACCGACTCCATCGTTTCCGCCATTGCTCTTGCCGACCTGATGACCAAGCGCGGCATTCAGGCCGTTGCCGCCGCTCAGGGCGCTCTCACCCCCGAGTCCAAGTTCGTTGCGGACAAGTTCGGGCTCAAGGCTCCCGAGCTGATCGACGATGCCACCGGCAAGCAGATCATGCTGGTCGACCATTCCGACATCGCCCAGACCGTGGAAAATCTGGCCAAGGGCGAGCTGCTGGCCATTGTCGACCACCACAAGCTGGGCGACATCACCACCTCCAACCCCCTGACCATGTGGGTTTGGCCCGCCGGCTGCACCTGCACCGTCATCAAGGGCATGTACGACTTCTACAAGATCGAGATTCCCAAGGGCATCGCCGGCGGCATGCTCTGCGCCATCCTGAGCGACACGGTCATGTTCAAGTCCGTGACCTGCACCGATGATGACAAGAAGGCTGTCGAGGCCCTGGCCAAGATCGCCGGCGTGACGGACGTCATGGCCCTGGGCATGGAAATGTTCAAGGTCAAGTCCGCCGTCGAGGGCGCCTCCATGAAGGATCTGGTGCACCGCGACTACAAGGACTTCGACATGTCCGGCAACAAGATCGGCATCGGCCAGCTGGAAGTTGTCGATCTGTCCATCCTCGAGCCCGTCAAGGCTGGCCTGCTCGCCGAGATCAAGAAGATGCAGGGCGAAGGCCGCCACAGCGTGTTCCTGCTGCTCACCGACATCATGAAGGAAGGCTCCGAGATGCTTATCGCGACCAAGGATGCCTCCGTGGTCGAGAAGGCCTTCGGCGTCAAGGCCAACGGCGACTCCGTTTGGCTCAAGGGCGTCATGAGCCGTAAGAAGCAGGTCGTGCCCCCCTTCGAGAAGGCTTTCGGCAAGTAAGCTGAATCCTCCTGAATCTACAAAGCCCGACCTGGATTTCCAGGTCGGGCTTTTTGCGTCTCTGCAAGGCCATTCTTAGGCGGCCCCCAATCGCGCGTCTTACAAAATGATGTAGGCGTGATTAGCTTGCCGTATGGCAATACAGCACCTTGCAAATAAAATGAAAAATGGGGGTGCAGGGAGCGCCGCTCCCTGCCGGGAGAGAGTCTGAGAGAGGGCAGCGCCCTCTCTCAGTTCAAACGCAAATTGCTCTAGCATCCAAGGAAATCAGATCCGACAAGAGAGGCTCTTAACAAAGACACGAGCAATCGCTTTGAACAAGGGTCCTCTGATTATGCAAGAGGAGACGGTTTAATGACTGTGTGTTTCTCTGGCTAATTGCTAACCGTTCTGGCTTGAATTCCCCTTTGGATCATAGACAGCCCCTGTCAGCAACGCCTAGCAGTGCTAGTGTTGCTGACTTGTGAGCATTTCCGCCGTCTAGGCGGGAAAGGCACATTATGCATTTCTTGCGGGGGCACAGGTGAAGGCAAGCGAGTGCAGGTCGTTGGCCGGCCAAGCCATACTACATCAGCAGCCTGAGGAGGGGGGACCCTCCTCAGATCAATGTGGGGCGCAAGGGTTAGGCGTCACTTCCCCTGTTGTCTGTTCCTGAGCTCTTTTTGTGCCTATTGCGAGGACGGCGGCGCTTCTTGCGTTCTTCGCCTTCATGCGCGGAGGCTGGCTCGTGACCCGTTACCGGCTCCGTGCGAGGCGCGGATTGGCGGATAACCGGCAGTTCGGGCGGAGAGTGTAGAGTCTGCTGATAATAGTCGTCCAGGAGCATGGCGATGATGGCCAGTTCCTCTTCGTTTTTGCCCAATTCCTGTGCCAGGGGCATGAAGCGCATCATGCGTTCCTGTTTTAGAGGCGGCCGAGCGCGTAGAGTGGACTCCAGAAGCGCGGTCACGCGCTCCGAGGCCACGGATCGCACGGTTTCATCCGTGGGCAAGGGACGTGTCACGAGGTCGATTGTGAAGCGCTTTGCCAGACGTTGCATCTCAAGCTTCTGGATGACGTCGACCAGGGTAATGACCTCGCCGCTGGCTCCAGCCCTACCGGTGCGTCCGGCTCGGTGAATGTAGGACTCGGGGTCCTCGGGCGGCTCGTACATGATGACGTGCGACAAGTCGGGAATGTCGATGCCACGCGCGGCCACATCCGTGGAGACGAGCAGCCGCAGGGAGCCCGCGCGTACGCGGTCCAAGATGCTCTCACGTTTGCTTTGAGACAGGTCGCCGGTGAGGCCGTCGGCGTCGTAGCCGAAATTGGCCAGCACCGTTGATACGTATTCCACCTGGGCTTTGGTATTGCAGAAGATGAAGGCCGAGGTTGGGTTCTCCACCTCGATGATGCGCATGAGGCACCGCTCGCGGCCCATGCGCGGCACCTCGTAAATGACGTGCTGCACCTCTGCCACATGTACCTGCTTGCTCGATAGGGACAGCATCTGCGGCTTGTGCATGAACTCGCCTGCCAAACGCATGACGAAGGCTGGGTAGGTGGCCGAGAACATGAAGGTGTTGACGCGCCGTTTGGGCATGTACCGCTGCACCTGCTTCATGTCGGGATAGAAGCCGATGGACAGCATGCGGTCGGCCTCGTCAAAGATAAGCGCTCGCAACTCCTGCAGATTGAAGTTGTGGCGCAGCAGGTGGTCCAGGATGCGGCCGGGCGTGCCGACCACGATGTGCGCTCCGGCCTTGAAGCCTTCGACCTGCTTGCCGAAGCTTACTCCCCCATAGACGGCCACGACTCTGGCGCGGTCTCCTACCAGTACCTCGGCCTCGTGGGCCACTTGGCGGGCCAGTTCACGCGTGGGTACGAGCACAAGGGCCTGGGTAGCGGCCAAATTCGGATCAATGCGTTCCAAGATGGGCAGCACGAAGGCCCCGGTCTTACCGCTGCCGGTCCTGGATTGAACCATGAGATCGTGGCCGCCCATTATTATGGGCATGGACTTTGCTTGAACAGGCATCAGACTGGTCCAGCCTGCACGGGACAAGGCCTCTCGGAGGAGGGGCGGGAGCATTTCCAGAGTCATTTCTTTGAGCCCCTCGTCAGGCTCCACCTGGGTGACCGCAGAGCTTCCGCCGGCCTTGATCGGCTCCTCCGTTGAGGGCTGAACGCCCTGCTTGGGGGTGTTGCCGTCGTTAATGGGGTCTTGATTCATGGTATGTCCTTTTATCGACCTAACGGTGATGTCACGATCATAAGTCCAGGAAGAGAACAAGGCAAAAGAGAATTACATCCTGACAGCCGCAGTTACGGGAAATGTGACAGCCCCTTTTCGCTGTCTTAGGGGTGCAGGTCAAGATAGTTTAAACGAAAACTGTTTTACTCCAGTCAGATGCAGATCATGTTTTATGCTGTCGCTGGCCCGAAACGGGCGCGGCACACAGATATCTAGCTTTTCCTCGTATTCGGTGCTATTTTTGAAGTCCTCTAGACGTTATATGCAGTAGTAACTGTATTCTGAAGCACTCGGCAAGCATAAGCTCGCGCAGTGTTTGCATAAACGCCAGGATAAGCCGGTGATTGCGCTAGTAACCCTTATAATGTGCGATCAAGACAGCCTTTACAATAGGGCGGAAGGCGACAAGCGCTTTACATTACAGGGGGAGAACATTGATTCGGGTAGTCGTCATTGATGATTCCGCCTTCATGCGCAAGGCTATAAGTACCATGCTCGCGAAGGACCCGGAAATCCAGGTCGTGGGTACGGCCCATAACGGCAACGAAGGGATCGAACGCATCCGCGAACTCGACCCCGATGTCGTAACGCTGGATATCGAGATGCCCGTCATGGACGGCTTGACCGCCTTGCGACGCATCATGATGGAAATGCCCCGGCCGGTGATCATGGTCAGCTCGCTGACCACCGAAGGCGCCGAGGCAACGCTCAAGGCCATGGAACTCGGAGCCGTTGATTTCATCTCCAAGGAATTGTCCAAGGTTTCCTTGGATATCATAAAGATCGAAGCTGACTTACAGAAAAAGGTTAAGGCCGTTGCCAAGCGGAAGTTACGCCACCGGATACCGTTTCGACCCGTGCCGCGTACTGCCGAGTCGCACCTGCGCGAACGCATCGCGGCCATTGGCGGGCGGCCTGTACGGGACATAGTGGCTATCGGCGTTTCCACGGGAGGACCTCCGGCGGTGCAGAAGGTCCTGTCCTCCTTGCCCGTGGATTTTCCGGCCGCGGTCCTTATTGCGCAGCACATGCCGCCAGCCTTCACGGGACCCTTCGCCAAAAGGCTGGACAACGTATGCGCCATCAGCGTCAAGGAAGCCGAGGACGGCGAGCCGCTTAAGCCCGGTACGGTCTACATTGCGCCCGGCGGCAAGCACCTCAAGATAGCCCAACGGGGCACCAAGCTCGATGTCGTCGTGAGTCCGGACCCAGCCGGCGCCCTCTACAAGCCATCGGTCAACGTGCTCATCTCCTCGGTGGCTGAGACTCTGGGGCGTCGAGCTCTGGGGGTCATTCTTACGGGCATGGGAAACGATGGTTTGGAAGGAATTCGCGAACTCAAGGCTCGTGGCGGCCGGGTTTTGGCCCAGAATGATGCCACCTGCGTGGTTTACGGCATGCCCAAGGCTATAGTCGATGCGGGACTTGCCGATGGAATATTAGGGATTGACGAAATGGGTCCGGCAATCATCAGCAGCCTGTACGAGAATTGAGGTTGCGGCCTGCCGGGTCGGCCTGACCGTGCGCATTAGCGTCGCGGTCGTGTGGCGGACCCGCATCTGAGGTATAAGATGGCGGAATGCCAGAGTATTTTTACACAGTTGTCCAGCGGCCAGACCGAGCTCGTGCGCGAGGCGGCCTACAACGCGGGCGAGTCCAGGTGCGAGGAAAGCGTGCCACTTCTGGCCGGGCTCCTGCGCAGCAAGAATATCGGCATCCAGGAGGCGGCCGAGGTCGCCTTGCGCAAGCTCGGAGGAGCCAGCACGGTCAGGTCCGTGTTGCCACTGTTGCGTAGCGACGAGGCACCCGTGCGCAACGTGGCCATGGATATCCTTCGCTCCGTTGGCGACCAGGATTTCGAGTCTTTGGTGACCATCCTGCGCGATGACGATGCCGACATCCGCATCTTTGCCGCGGACATCCTCGGCTCCACTCGCAATGTCCTGGCCGTGGCGCCGCTATGCGATGCGCTGCTCAAGGACCCCGAAGTCAACGTGCGCTACCAGGCGGCCGTCAGTTTGGGAGATTTGGCCTTCCATGAGGGCGCGCGTTGTCTAAACAGGGCCCTGGAGGACGAGGAGTGGGTACAGTTCGCAGTTATCGAAGCCTTGGCCAAAATCAAGGACGACACGTCGGTGGGTGCCTTGGTCTTGGCTCTGAACCGTACCTCGGATCTCGTTGCTTCCATGATTGTTGATGCCTTGGGTGAGATGGGCAATATCAAGGCCGTCAATCTGCTTCTGCGTCGCATGGACGCCAGTCCGACGGCTTTGCGCAACAAGATTGTCAAGGCCGTGGTTAAGATCCTGGGCGGCAAGTCCCTGGCCCTGCTCACTGAAAAAGAGCGGGAGAAGTTCCGCGACTACCTGCTGGTGGCCATCCGGGACGAGGATGTCGAGATCCAGGACGCGGCCATTCATGGCCTGGGATACCTGGGCAATGACGCGGCTGCTGTAGAGATACTGGACTTGGCCGGGAAAATGAACCCGGAGCTTGATCGCGAGCGTATCCTACACGCCATCGACATGCTCGTGGCCATCGGGCCCAGCCCAGCCCTGATCCAGGTTCTGAACCAGGACGATGGCCAGAAAGCCACGGTGGCCGTGGAGGTCATGGCCAGGCTCAAGGACAATACCCTCAATCAGGCGCTTATGCAGGCCTTCTGGGCCAAGAGCCGCGACATCCAGCGCGAGATAGTCTCGGCCCTGCTGCGCGTTGGGGGCCCGGAGGACACACTGTTCTTCATGGATATCCTTGACCGGCATAATGACGGTACCGTGCTTAAAGGCGCCATCGCTTTCCTGGGCATGAAGGTCAAGGCGCAGCAGGCTGGCGACAAGCTCTTCGGCCTGCTCGACCATCCATACGACGACGTCAAGGAAGCTGCGCTGGAGGCTTGCCTGGCCATTTTCGACAGCAGCATGCGCGAACGTTTCGAGGATTTCTTTCGTAGCGAAAACCCGGTGCATCGTCTCATGGCTGTCTACGCCTTGGGCAAATCCGGTGATATGACCTCCAAGACCAGGATCGAGGAAGCCCTTGGCGACGAGGTGCCGGACGTGCGCAAGGTTGCCGTGGAGGCGCTCGTCACGCTGTGCGGTTCCGACGAGAGCGTTCTGCCCATTTTGGCTGGTGTTCTGAGCGATGAGGTGCCCGAAGTACGCATGGCCGTGGTCGAAGAGCTCGGCAAAATGGCTCTGAACGGTGCCGTGCCGCTGCTCATGCAGGGCCTGGATGACGGCAACGATTGGGTGCGCATACGTTCAATGGAAGCGCTTGCCGAACGCAAGGAGACTTCCGCCATACCACTGGTGATTCCCCTGTTGCATTCGGAGAACACGCTTCTGGTAATCAAGTCCATCGCGTGCCTTGGCGAGATCGGAGGGCGTGCCGCCTTTCGCGCCCTGTTGGAGTTGACAAGCCATGACGATCCGCAGATCCAGTCCGCCGCAGCAGAAGCCGTTGCGATGATTCAGGACCAGGAAGAGGTACGCTAGATGTCATCCCTGTTCTCCAAGACAATCACTCTTGGAAAAGAACTCAAGATAAGTGATAGCGAGTTCGCTCAGCTGCGCGACTTCATCTATCAGAAGAGCGGTATATTCATCGCCGACAATCGCAAGTATCTGCTGGAAAATCGTCTCGCCAATCGACTCAAGATTCTGAATCTAAAAGATTTCGGCGAGTATTACTATTATTTGCAGTACGACTCCAAGCGTCAAGGGGAGATGACCGAGCTCTTCAATGCAGTGACGACCAACGAGACGAGCTTTTATCGCAATCCGCCGCAGCTTCAGGTCTTTCAAGACAAGGTATTGCCCGAGATACTCGAGGATCAACGCAAGAAGCGTACACGGACGCTGCGCATCTGGTCGGCAGGCTGCTCCACAGGCGAAGAGCCTTATACCTTGGGCATTATTCTGCATGAAGCCCTGGGATCAGAGATCAGCATGTGGAACATCAAGATCACGGCCAACGATCTTTCTGAAAACGTGCTTCAGTCCGCCCGCGCGGGCGTATACACGGAGTACGCGCTACGTACCACTCCCAAGGTCATAGTGGACAAGTGGTTTACGGCGCAGGATGGCAAGTTCCTGATCAAGCCGGAAGTCAAGAAACTCGTCTCCTTCGGCGCCATCAACCTTAGCGACAGAGCGCTGATGAAACGGGTGGAGCGCTCTCATCTGATCTTTTGTCGCAATGTGATCATTTATTTCGATGACGAGATGAAGAAGTTGGTCATCAGCTCCTTTTACGACAACCTGCTTACCGGTGGCTATCTGTTCATCGGCCATTCCGAGTCGCTGCACAATATAACCCGAGCTTTCAAACCGGTGCATCATCCCGGCGCCATTATCTACCGCAAGGAGGATTAGCCGGGCATGAAATCCGTGGTTGAAGAGAAAAGAGAATACACGCGGCTGCCCAAAAGCTTTCGGGTCGAGATCAGGAAGCTTGCCTTCCCCCTGAATGCGCATCCGGCGCAGTTCGTGGAGAGCGTGGATATAAGCGTTGGCGGATTACGTGTGGAGTGCCGAGGCACCTTTGAGGCAGGGGACAAGGTTCAGGTGCGTATCTTCATACCGAGCTTGAACAAGTTTCATCCAGGTTTCCTAAAGGTCTTCGAGAGCGCCACCGATCAGAGCATGCAGGCCATCGGCGAGGTTGTTCGTGTGGAAGCAGGCCTGCGCGGTTCGATGTTGGGCATCAAGTTCGTGGATATCGATCAGGATGATTGGAAGGCGTTGCATCTCAAGATTCAAAGCGAACTAAGAAAATAAAGCGCGGGAGTCGGGCGGGCTTATGTCCGTAGGCGTCACTAACCGCAACAGAGGGAAGACCGTGGGCGCAACAATACTGCCGATCGCCAACCAGAAGGGCGGAGTGGGCAAGACCACCACGGCCCTGTCCTTGGGCGCGGCCTTGGTCAGACTCAAGAAGAAGGTCTTGGTCGTGGATTTAGACCCGCATGCCAACGCCTCCATCCACATGGCCTTCTTTCCGGAGAAGCTCAAGTACACAGTGCTTGATCTGTTCCTGTCTAAAGGCCCGGAGCCTGATATCTGGGACAGGATCATCTATCCGGACAAGGGCAGCGGCTTCGACTTCGTGCCCAGCCACATCCGGCTTTCCGAACTGGAGGTGGATCTCAAGGATAAGCCTGGCAAGGGGCTCATCCTGCGCAAGGCCCTGGAGGCCGTGAGCTCCGAATATGATTATGTCCTCCTGGATTGCCCGCCTCATGTGGGCATCATCCTGGTCAACGCACTGGTGGCCGGAGATCTGCTCATTATTCCAATCCAGACCGATTTTTTGGCCCTGCATGGCGTGCGGCTCATTTTCGACACCATCCGTACTTTGAGCAAGGCTTTGGGGCGGCCAATCCGTTTTCGCGCTTTGGCCACCATGTACGATCAGCGCGCCAGCGCCTGTCGCAGGGTGCTCGACATCCTCACAAAGAAGATGCCTGACCGCCTCTTCAAATCGGTCATCAGCATGGATACTAAATTTCGGGAAGCCAGCGCCCAGGGACAGGTGATCTTCGACATTGATCCCAAGTGTAGTGGCGCCAAGCAGTACCTCCAACTCGCCAAAGAGATTATCGCTCATGAAAACTCCTGAAGAGTACATAACGGAAAGCGTCTTCATCCCAGAAGAAGTTCAGAAGGACTGTCCGTTTAGCGATGCGGAACAGGCCTTCATCGACAAATACCTCGGCATGGACGGCGAGCAGTTCCTGGCCAAGGTGCCCAGGGTCGATCCCAGGGAGATCGACATCGTGCAAGGAGCGGCACAAGCCGCACCAGCCAAAACCCAGGAACGACTTGCCCAGACTGGTCCGTCAGCTCCTGTCGTTTCTGCCCCTGTAACGCCCATGGTTGTTTCCGCGCCCGCGGAGAAAGCCCCGCCTTCCATAGCCCCGGAGGCCCAGGTCCCTGCGGCATCGGCTGTCGCCAACACGGTGGTGGATAGTCAATTGGCGGGCAAGGCAAAGGGCCAGGGAAGCCCTGCCGCGACTGCTCCGGATAAGCCGCTGAACCAGGAAAAGGCTGCGCCTGTCAAATCCGTGCATGCCGCGGCCCCAGCCAGGGAAGAGGAAAAGGCGGAGGATCTGAGGTTCAAGGAAGGGCTGCAACTTGTAAGCTTCCTGCTCGACGCACGGGAGATGGCCCTGCCCATCCAGTGCATTCAGGAAGTCATTCGCTACATCGAGCCCACTAAGATTCCGTCGGCGCAGGTCTTTGTGTCCGGCGTCATCAACCTGCGCGGAAAGGTCACACCGCTTTTGAACTTGCGGGCTCTGATGGGACAGAGGAGTGGCCAGGAAGGAAACGGTAAAATCGACCGCTTCATCGTAGTCTGCCGGCACAAGGGACTGCAGGTCGGCCTGATAGTCACGGCCATTTCGACCATGTACCGTCCCCCGGCGCGGGATATCGAATGGAATGTCGAGTCCCAGGTGGGCATCAGTTCCGCTTTTGTCGCGGGCTTGATGAAAAAGGACGATAAGCTCATCAACATACTCTCCATCGACCAGCTTGTTGATAGGGTCATAGCGAGGTAGGAGAAAGCCATGTCCAAGCATATCCTTATCGTGGACGATTCAAAAACCGTCCGCAACCTCGTGGCCTTCATCATGAAGAAGGAAGGCTTCAAGGTGACTACGGCCGAGGACGGCCTTGACGGACTCGAGAAGCTCTACTCCAACTCCATTGACCTGATAATCTCGGACGTCAACATGCCTCGCATGGATGGATTCACTTTCATCAAGATCGTGCGCGAGCAAGAGGCGTACAAGGATACGCCTATCGTCGTCCTTTCCACCGAAGGTCAGGAGAAGGACATCCAACAGGGCATGAATCTTGGCGCTAATCTTTATCTGGTAAAGCCGGCACAGCCGGAAAAGATGGTCATAAACATCAGGATGCTGCTCGGCACTGAATAGCCGATGCCGTGCCGGTTGGTTTTTTTGGAAACGGCAGGCAGTGTGACAGCGCATGACGCAGAGGACATGCTATGAGCCAGGATTTCTTGGATCCTGAAATCTTTTCGGATTTCATTGTCGAGGCCAGGGAGCACCTGGAAACCATTGAGCCCGCGCTTCTGGAGCTGGAAAAGTCGCCTGGAAACTCGGATCTGCTCAACGATATATTCCGACCCATGCATTCCCTGAAGGGTGCCTCGGGATTTCTTGGGCTGAACAAGATCAATGGTCTGGCCCACAAGGCCGAGAGTATCCTGGATGAATTGCGCAACGGGAAGATGGTCGCGACTTCCGAGATTATGGACCTCATACTCTCTGCCACTGATGCCCTGACCAACATGATCAACAATCTGGAAACCGCCAATGATGAGGGCGACATTGAAACGCGTGACATAATCGCGCATATCGAGTCGCTCATGAACGGCGGTGGCTCGGTCAAACCTTCATCTGTTTCAACAGTGCCTCCGAAGCCGGGCAAGCGCAAAGAAAAAGCCCAACCGCTCCATGTGGAGAATTTGCCACCGTTCGACGCCGAACCCTACACCTTGACCGTTATCGGCGAAGGACACCTGCAGGATTTTCTGGAAGAGGCTGAGGAGATCCTGGATGGCTTAGGCAATGCCTTGTTGCAGTTGGAGAAGAATCCGCAAGGCAATAAGGAACTCATCAACGATTTGTTCCGCTACTTCCATAACATCAAGGGCAACTCGGGCATAATCGGTTTCAAGGAACTCAATGCCCTGACTCACGAAGCCGAGACGCTTCTGGGCCGCGTGCGCAAGGGCGAATTGGCGCCAAGTCGAGGCCTGATCGACCTTTTGCTGGCCGTGTCGGATGCCATGGCCGAGATCCTTTCGCAGGTGGACTCAAAAACGGCCAGAATTCAGCCCGTGGACACCAGACTTACCCTGGCGCGAGTCAAGCGAGCCCTGGAGGGCGACATTCCCGCCGACTCCGCATCGGCTGGGGATAGCGCATCCTCCAGCATGGCCGAGGGCGAGTATGATCCCGAGGACGTGCAGGCTTTTGACCAGACAGTGGTTCAACAGCTCGAAAATATCGGCATCGCGCTGCGCACCTTGTCCCAGGACAGCTCGCAGAAGGATTTTGTCGATGGCCTTTACCGCAGCCTGATGACGATCCAGAATTCTTGCGGCTACATGCGCTTCGGCGACCTCAAGGTCATGGCCGAGCGCACGGCCGGCCTTGTGGACCAGGCGCGCAAGAGCGGCCTCGATTTCGAGCTCATGCTCGACATTCTCAAGCAGGAATGCTCTATCATCGCCGACGGAGTGCACAAGCGGCTCTCCGTCCTGCGCTCGACGTACGGCTCCAAATCCGGCGACGCGGAGCCGTCTGCCAAGTCATCTGTGGCTGCTCCAAAACCAGCTTTAGCCGCCTCTTTGGACAGGACCCGACAGGAAGAGGCCGCGCCTGCGGAGATCGATGAGATAATGGAGCTGGAGGATGGCGAGCCCACCACCGGCATTACCGCCGCGCCATCAGCCGCGAAGTCGGCGCAGGCTGGTCAGGCTCAAGCGTCGCAAAAGGCAGCGGCCAAGGCCACAACCACCATCCGCGTGGATCATGAGAAACTGGACCATCTCATGAACGTCATCGGCGAGCTGATTATTAACCGCAATCGCTTTTCCATGCTGGCGAGGGCCTTGGAGTCCGGCCAGGAGGACGTGCAGAAAGTCGCCCAATCCTTGTCCGAAACGACCGACGCCATGGCGCGCATCTCAGACGACCTGCAGGACACCATCATGAAGGTGCGCATGGTTCCGGTGTCCTCTGTCTTTTCGCGCTTTCCCCGTCTTATTCGAGATTTGTCGCGCAAAAGCGGCAAGGACGTGGAGTTGCTCACCGAGGGAGAGGAAACGGAGTTGGACAAGAGTTTGGTCGAGGTCATCGGCGACCCTCTCGTGCATCTCATTCGCAACTCCGTTGATCACGGCATCGAGACGGCCGAAGAACGAACGGCGGCGGGCAAACCGCCGATGGGTCGGGTATGGTTGCGGGCTTACCATAAAGGCAACTCCGTGGCCATCGAGATCGCGGATGACGGCCGAGGCATCGATCCCGTCAAGATGCGCCGCGCTGCGGTGAAGAAAGGGTTGATCTCGGAGGAAGAGGCTGCGGCAATGGACGACCGGGAGGCTATCGAGCTCATCTTCGCCCCGGGCTTTTCCACTGCCGAAAAGATCACGGATATTTCTGGTCGCGGCGTGGGCATGGATGTGGTGCGTAACAACATCAAGAACCTCAAGGGCAGCGTGAGCATCACTTCCGAAGTGGGCAAGGGCGCCAAGTTCATTCTGCTGCTTCCGCTGACCCTGGCGATCATCGACGCGCTCATGGTCACCATTGATAACGAGGTGTTCGCCATTCCCCTGGATGCTGTTTCGGAAACGACCAAGATCGAGGCGAGCAGATTGACGGAAGTGAACACCCGCAAGGCCGTGACCCTGCGCGGCGATGTGTTGGGCGTGGTTGATTTGCGCGAGATCCTTGGCTTGTCGATCGGCGAGGAACAAAGGGAAATTCTGCCCATTGTGGTCATACAGGACCAGGATCGCAGGCTGGGAATCGTCGTTGACAAGCTGCTCGAACGCCAGGAAATTGTCATCAAACCTCTTGGAAGTTACCTGAGCGACTTCGACCTCAAGGGCGTGTCCGGTGCGACAATCATGGGCGATGGCAGCGTGGTGCTCATCCTTGACCCCCATGAAATCTACTCCCTTGCGACATCTACCACGGCACGCTCCATTTAGGCGTACATAATGGAAAAGGCCGGCCAGGAGTGTGTCCTGGCCGGCCTTTTTTTATTGCGGATAATTGACGCTATTGCCCCAGGAACTGAAAGCCAGCCAAGCAGAGTCCCGCGAGCATAAGCAGCAGGAACAGAACGGCCAGGCCGATGACCGGCTTATGGCGCAGCGGGGTGTCGCTCCGCCACACGAATAGATAGGCCAGCATGGCCACGAGCAGGGCCGAAGCCGTAATGATGACGCCTGCGCGCAGGATCGGATCGGCCGCCAGGGCAAGTCCGGCCAGCAAGTGCACACTGGCCAGCCACCCCAGGAAGCCGGCCTGCAATCCCAGGCTGAGCAGTGTCCAGCCGGCGCCAAGACGAAGGGCGAAGCCGTAGTAATCCCTGCCCCAATCATCCTTGTTGCGGCGCATGACGGTGTAGGCAAGTCCAAGGCCGCCGGCACAGGCCAGGGCCAGCATCACGACCAAGCCCAACAGGAGCCAGAAGGGCGCTGTAGCTGGAATAAGGAAGTGATCCTGGATCACGATAGCTGGATCAGCCCGGTTCTGGATAGCCAGTAGCCTGCACAGGGAAAGGGCAAACCAGATCGAGGCCAGGCTGGCCAAGGCGGCCAGCAATCCCAGCAGCTTGTGCAGGCCGCGGGATTCCTTCAACCCGCGCCAAGTCGTGGCGTGCAGCAACGCAAACGAGATCAGCAGGGCCAGGGCTATGACCAGCGGCAGTAAGAGCATCGGCTGCTCGTTGAGGAACGAGAGCAACATGCTGGTCTCGGCTTTTCGCAGTGCCATTACCAAGCCCGTCAGGAGCAAGGCCACCAGGAGCCAGATCAAACCGGCTTTGCTCATTTGCTGGGCGAACTTGTGATAAAAGACCTTGCTGCGCACGTCAGCCAGGATCTCGGCCGAGGCGCTCAACACGGGTGACCCAAGGGCCGACAGCCAAGCCAGCAGAGCCAGTGCTGCGAGTGCGGCCCACAAGGCTAACGTTGTCAGGTCGGCGGAAAGGGGCATGTGTTTCTCCTCCAACATGGGATTGGCCTCGGAACCAGGCACGCAAGCGGCAATGCGCCAGAGTGGACCGGGGCTGGAAACCTCGCCGTTTTGCCTTAATTCTTGCTGGCATGCAAGGCAGAACGCAATGCCAGCATAACGCGAGCATGCTCGCAAGCTGAGCGGCCTTACTGATCGAAAATGGCCTGGCTGGCATGATGCTTGTAATAAGCTCAGCAAGCATCCAGTTTTTGAATTGTCCGGACTGACCAGGCTGCTTGCCGAGGCCGTGGACAGGCGCCAGCGAGGAGAACATGAGACGATACTCCATCTGCCTATTAATTTTGCTGACGATCTTCACGATATGCGTCGTGCCTACAGTGACGGCCACTGTGCCGCCTCCAGACGGACGTGTGACGGCCACGGTGAATGCTTTCAGGGCTTCTCTGGCCTCAGCGAACCCTTCATCGGAAGCGAGCCAGGACCGGCCGAGGTTCACCGAAGGGGATATGGTGCAAAGCCTCGACCTTCCTGCGTTGACCACCGCAATCGAAAGCCCGGTCGTCATGGAAATGACGCTTGCGGAGCAGCCTCTGTCTCCTGGAGCAGTACTTGTGGCTGCTTCCGGGACGACGATGGTGGATGCCGGAACCAAGGGTTTAACCCCGGCACAGAAGGCGCGTTATGACAAAGCGCTGGCGCTCGTATGGGATAAAAAGCCCGAGGCGGCTCGCACACTGCTCAATGAATTCCTGGTGGATTTTCCCACATCAAATCTTACGCCCAATGCCCTGTACTGGCTTGGTGAAACGTATTACAGCCAGAAACGCTACTCCCTGGCCATACTAACCTTCAAGGACGTCATGCGGCGCTTCCCGGTGCATTCCAAGGCATCCGACGCAGCGCTCAAGATCGGCTATTCCTACGAGCAGCTCGGTGACACGCAGAACGCGCGCCTTGTTTTCAAGAATTTGCTGAAGACTTATCCAGATTCCAATTCGGCCGAGTTGGCGCGCACGAAACTCAAGCAGCTCGAGGGCTGATGTCCGGCGTATGCGAGGGCATGGGCTCGAGGCCGGATATGTCTGAACCGCCATGAGCAATCGACAGACTGCGGATGGACAGGGAGCGGAGAGTGCTGTCGCGCAGCAGGCTCTGCATGACGAGTACCGGGCGGCCTTGGCCTTGCGCCATACTCCCGGACTTGGGCCTCGTACGTGGAAGCGGATCGCCGAGGCCTTTCCGACGCTTACGGATGCGGCGCGCAGTGCCGGGGCTTGGCCGGGACTGCGACTGACGCGCAGCACGGTATCCGCATCTTTTCTGTCAAAGGCTTGGCTCAAGGCCGCCGAGCAGGAATACGGCCTGGTCCGCGAGCGCGGGCTGCGTTATGTGACCTGGAGTGATCCGCAATTCCCACGCCTGCTCAAGACTATTCCTGACCCGCCGCTTTACCTTTACTATCTGGGCGATGTTGCGCTCATGAACACGCCGAGCCTTGCCCTGGTGGGCTCGCGGCAATGTTCCGAGTACGGTCTCAAGGCTGCACGCGCCATGGGCGAGGAGTTGTCCAGGGCAGGCATCACCATTGTCTCGGGCTTGGCCATGGGCATTGATCGCCAGGCTCACCTGGCTGGCCTCTCCGCCATTGGCTCCTCCGTTGCCGTGCTTGGCACCGGCCTTGACCGAATCTACCCTGAAGCTAACACGGATATATGGGAGGAGCTTCGGACTCGGGGACTCATTGTCACGGAGTTTCCACCGCTCACCATTCCAGAGCCGCAAAACTTTCCAGTACGTAACAGGATCATCAGCGGTCTGTCCTTGGGTGTGCTCGTGGCCGAGGCTGCGGAGAAAAGCGGCAGCCTCATCACCGCCAAACTTGCGCTGGACCAGGGCCGCGAGGTCTTTGCCCTGCCTGGCCCCGTTACGCAGGCGACTTACGGCGGATGCCATGCGCTCATTCGCCAGGGCGCGCAGTTGGTGACCAGTGCTGTAGAGATTATCGCCACGCTGGATTATGAGTTGCGCTCCGCACTCAGTTCCGTCGTAAATGGGGACGCACAGCTTGACGTCAAAGACCATGCACCGATTATCATGCAGTCAGATGGAGGCCGGCGTGAGGAGGCACGCATTCCGATATCTTTGAATGCAAATGTTCAACTAGAAAATGGACGCCACATACAAATCGACGATCTTGCCCCAGAGGAAAACGCGGTACTGCTCGTGCTCGCCGCGGATGCCAGAACGCATATAGATGTCTTGGGCAGGACAACAGGCTTGGCCAGCGGCACTTTAAGCGGTATACTGTTGGCACTGGAGCTGAAAGGACTTGTTCGACAGTGGCCGGGCATGTATTATAGCAGAAAGGGCAGCTGAATCTGCTCAGCTTTTTTGAACAGTGCATAAGCCTCGGCGGATAGGAATGCATAAGATACCGCTTTCGGTGGCAAAAGCAGGCATGCTCCTCGCGGAGCCCGTGTGCAGGGCGAGCGGCATGGTTGTCGTCGGCCAAGGCTGCGAGCTCAACGAGTTTTTGTTGTCCAGGCTAAAGGAGATGGGCATTGACTCCGTTGTCGTCGTTTCTACGGAGATTGGCTGCCAAGCCCCTTGCCAATGCATATGGAGTGATCGAGCCGCCAGATTGGACCATCTTTTTCGTAAGCACTCCGGCGACGCCTGGATGGAAGAGGTTAAAAGTCATCTGAAGAATTATTTTCTCTTGCGCAGCTCCATAGGCGAGACTCGGCCCTCAGAAAACGCCGAGACCGCTGACAAGGGAGCCTGATATGGCCCATTCGGATCTACGGCTCCGTAAGGGGCGAATCCTAGCCATCAGGGATCTGCCCACCTTGCCCTCGGTTCTCGATGAAGTCGTGGCGCTGGTCGAGGATCCAACGACCTCCACGGAGCAGATCGCCAAGATCATCGCCTACGATCAGGTGCTTTCGGCCAAGGTGCTCAAGATGGTCAATTCGCCCATCTACGGCTTCCCCGGACGTATCGGCTCCATTCACCACGCCTTGGTGCTGCTGGGCTTCAATGTCATCCGGGGTATTGTCATCAGCACTTCGGTGCTCGAAATCATGGCCCAGTCCATGACACGTTTATGGACTCACAGCGTTGGCTGCGCCTTGGCCGCGGGTTGTATCGCACGCAGGGCCGGCTTAAAGGACCCCGACGAATATTCCGTGGCCGGGTTGCTGCATGATCTTGGCAAGCTGGTAATCGCCCTGCAGCTTCCGGACTTGCAGGCGGCCATCGACGATAAGATAGCCCAGGATGACACACACCCGCTGTTGGCTGAAAAGGAGATGCTCGGCTTTGGGCATGATCGCGTCAATGCTTGGTTGGCAAAGCATTGGAATCTTCCGCCAAGCCTTGAGGAAGGTCTGAGCCATCATCATAAGCCGCACTTGGCGCGCAACTATCCCAAGTTCGCCAGCGTCGTGCATCTAGCCGACTTCATCGTGCATGTCCTGGATGGCGGGTCGGAGGGCAAGGACCTCGTGCCTTACCTTGAGCCGAAAGCATTGGATATTCTGGGCCTGACGACCCAGGATTTCGGCCTTATTATAGAAGATTTCTTCGCTAAGCATTCGCTTGTTCCCTCATTTTCTCTTTAGCGCCAGAGGTGCGGTGAAATGGCCTTGTCCCCCTGCCGTCTGGAAGAGCATATGACTGCCACGTGCGCGGATTCTTGGGTAGGCAAGTTCCATCTGATCACTGCCGACGCTGGCCTGGAGCGGATGCTCAAAGGGCTTTGGCCAGGAAGTCAGGCCGAGTGGCAGACTTTCAGTGAAGGACGCAAGTCCGTGGAGAAGCTGCTGCTGGAACCTCCAGAGCTTTTCCTCATAGACAATCGCATCCCGGATATTTCGGGCATTGAACTGGCCCGGCTCGTCAAGGGCGAAAACGTCTACAGGCAAATACCCGTGGTACTGCTGCTTGCCAGGGCGGAAGCATTTGAGGGGGTCGATTTCCGCGAACTGGAAATAGACGATTTTCTGGTTTTGCCCTGCGAAGCCGAGCTTGCCCGCTTGCGCATCATGCTCGCCCTGCAGCGGGGCAAGCGCTCTTTCGATGCCAATCCTTTGACCCGCCTGCCAGGTAACACGAGCATCATCCGGCGTATTCAGCGCGGCATCGAGTGCGGCGAGGAATTCGCCGTGGGCTATGTGGATCTCGATTTTTTCAAGTCCTTCAATGATAGATATGGTTTCTCTCGCGGGGATGAAGTGCTCATGATGACCTCCCGCTTGCTGGTCAATTCAGTTCGTGGCGCGCCGGCCAAACAGAGTTTCTTGGGCCACGTGGGCGGCGATGATTTCGTCTTCATCACTCCTTGTACATATGCCGAAGCCACCTGCCGCAGCATCATAAGCTCGTTCGATGCCATCATCCCGAGCTTTTACGACGAGAAGGACAGGTTGGCTGGTGGCATCCGCTCCAAGGACCGTAGCGGCAATGAACGCGACTATCCCATAATGACCGTATCCATCGGCGTGACGCACAACTTTGGCGGTCGGCTCAAGCACTATGGCCAGGCTTCGGCCGCGGCTTCGGCGCTCAAGACTCTGGCCAAGCAGAATGGAAAAAGCGGATATGTCGTCGACCGTCGGGCCTATCCCTGAGTTCGAACTTCCGGACTCCTGTCTGGCTTTTCTCGTGCATTTGGACGTGGAGAAGGGTTACTCGCCGGCCACAGTGCAGGCCTATGGCCGGGACGTTGAGCAGTTCGAGCGCTTTCTGTCCCGGCGGGACAGAAGCCTGGCCGAACCCGAGGGCGTGGACCGCGACGACGTGCGCTCGTTCCTGGCCGAACTGCATCGCATGGGTGTGCGCAAGTCCTCCATGTCGCGCAAGCTGTCCTCCCTGCGCACCTTATTTCGTTACCTGCGCAAGAGCGGGCTGGCCACCGGCAACCCCATGGCTGGCGTCGGCAATCCCAAGCAGGACAAGCGCCATCCCAAGTCGCTAAACGTGGATCAGGCATTGGCTGTCATGGAGGCTCAGGTTTCGGCTGGGCCCGAGGGCTTGCGCGACCTGGCCTTGGCCGAACTGCTCTACGGCTCCGGGCTGCGCATCAGCGAAGCACTGGATTTGAACGTGGACGATATCGATCCGGGCTCGGGTATCCTGCGGGTCATGGGCAAGGGTCGCAAGGAGCGCATCGTGCCGCTCAGCGACGCCTCGGTGCGCAGACTCAAGGCCTATCTTGTCCAGCGCCACGCTTTTCCGGTGGAGCCTCAGGAGCGGGCCTTGTTCCTGGGCAGCCGGGGCGGCCGCCTCAACCGCCGGCAGGCCGCGCGCATCGTGGAGCACATGGCCGGGCTGGCCGGCTTGCCCCAATCCATCAGTCCGCACACCCTGCGCCACAGCTTCGCTTCGCACCTGCTTCAATCCGGCGCGGACCTGCGCAGCGTTCAAGAGCTGCTCGGCCATAAGCGCTTGACTACCACCCAGCGTTACACTCACCTCAATCTGGCCCAGATCACCCGCGCTTATGATGCGGCCCATCCGAGATCGAAGAAAAAAGACGACTAAAGAGTATTGCCGGCCCCGATGGCAAGATATCATTTCAGCGTGTTGGGAGCGAATGCAGCCATGTTTCCGGCCAGGGGAGTCCCAGCCCTGGTGGAGTTCGCGTTTTCGCTCCTGAGATGCCTTGCTGACCTTAACTGACTATATAAAACTCCTCATTATGTCCTCAGGTTGCGCTACACCGCAAAGCGAGGTGTGGCGTGGCGCTTGGACGGCTAGAGCAACTGCTGGGCAGCATGTGGGTGAGCTTTCCTGTAAATTATGAAAAAGAGAAAGGCCGGAACCCGAAGGTTCCGGCCCGGCATGTCGGAAGGGCGGGGCAGTACAGCTTAGAAGTTGTACTGGAAGCCGAAAGCGGCCTTCATGAGCGGATCGGTGTCGCCGGTATCCAGGTCGTAGTCGGCGTAGGCCAACTCGACGATGGCGGCCAGGCTCTCGTAGATCTGGTAGCGGGTGTTGAAGTCCACTTCCCAGTAGCTGTCGTCGGCGGTGAGAGCCACAGGGGCGACGCCAGCGTTATCAGCAACACCATCGCCATCGGCATCACCCGAGGAGTCGGCCGTGCCTTGGGCGTACAGGGCGATCACGTCATGCGATAGCTTCTCAATGAAGGTGATCTGGCGAGCGGCTACGCCGGCCAGCCAGAAGCCGGGGGTGGCGGCGGAGATGTCCGTGGTGAACGCGGAGCCCCAGATGAGCGTTCCGCCGATGCCCCAGTCAGACTGGATGATGGGCATGGCGCCGTCGCCGTCGTCGTTCTGGGAGCTGTAGGCGCCGAAGCCCTGCAGCACGGCGAAGTCCAGGCCCTTGAATTCGACCATGGCGTCAGCCAACCAGCCGCTGGTGCCGTCGTCGAGGCCGCCAAAACCGTCGTCGGCGGAGCCGTAGACGAAGTCAGCGTAGATCACGATGGGATCGAGCATGTCCATGTTGAAGCCAGCGCCAGCCCACCAGACATTGGCGGTCTCGTCATCAGAATTCAGACCGGAATTCTGGCCGATGATGCCATAGGAGAACCAGGGCGCGATGGTCATGCCGTCCAGGGACAAGGGCACGGCGGCCAAGAATGCGTCGGCGTCGTTGCCGGAGGTCGGGGCGGCAACCTCGGCCAGGCGGGCATAGGCAACGGTCAGGCCGATCATGTCGGTGATGGGTGTGGACACGGCAATGGCCGAGCCGTCATCGCCACCCAGGACCATGTTGCTGAACGCGCCGGAGCTGGGGAAGGTGATGTCCTGCTCGCCGGCGCTGATCAGCACGTCGCTGTCGGGCCAACGGAACTGGATGAAGGCGCGCTTGACGAGGAGGGCGCTACCGGCGGCGGAAGAGGTCGCGCCGTACGCGGCAGCTCCCTGGCCCCAAGTCACGTTGCCGTACTGGGTGTACAGCTCGGCCATGACGTTCTCGTTGTACGCGAAGCGGAGCTGCGTGCGGGCGCGGTGCTGAACCGTGAAGGTGTCAGCGCCGGTGCTGGAGGTATCGTCGTCGAAGTCGCCGAAGTTCTGCAGCACGTTGCCGTGCACGCGCCAGGCGCCGGCGGCCTTGACGGCCAGCTCGGCGGACGCGGTGGCGGCCAGGCCCATGATCAGGGCGGCGGCGGCCACGAGGGTCACGAAGCGTTTCATGGTGTCTTCCTTTATTTGCGATTTTTGACAAATGCTAAAGGCAAACCCATCCGACAATGCCAATGTAACGATATAAAGATGTTTTCTAGACTTCTTCAAGCCTGTTGACAATAGGAAAATACAAATATTTGGCGCTGAGTATAATTTTTTATACCAAATAGATCTTTCGTATTCTCATACGGGGTACTGGGCGATGTGCCGTCAGTGAGGCAATGCCGATGCGCAAGGCAAAAGAGTGTTTTGTCACAAAAAAGGCCGGAACCCGAAGGTTTCCGGCCAAGCGTGTCGGGTAAGGCTTTCAGGCTTAGAACTTGTACAGGAAGCCGAAGGCAGCCTTCATGAGCGGATCGGTGTCGCCGGCATCCAGGTCGTAGTCGGCGTAGGTCAGCTCGACGATGGCGGCCAGGCTCTCGTAGATCTGGTAGCGGGTGTTGAAGTCCACTTCCCAGTAGCTGTCATCGGCGGTCAGCGGGGCAGCGCCAATGAAGCCAGCGTTGTCGGCAACGCCATCGCCGTCGGCATCACCCGAGGAGTCGGCCGTGCCCTTGGCGTACAGGGCGATCACGTCGTGGGACAGCTTCTCGACGAAGGTGATCTGGCGGGCAGCGGCGCCGATGAGCCAGAAGCCGGGAGTGGCGGGGCCGAGGTCCGTGGTGAAGGAAGAGCCGTTGATCAGCGTGCCGCCGACAGTGAAGTCGGAGTCGATGTAAGGCATGGCGCCGTCGCCGTCGTCATTGTTGGAGCTGTAGGCGCCGAAGCCCTGCAGTACGGCGAAGTCCAGGCCCTTGAACTCGACCATGGCGTCGATCAACCAGCCGTCGGAGTCGCTGCCGTTCACGTAGCCTTCGTCGGCGGAGCCGTACATGAAGTCGGCGTAGATCACGATGGGATCAAGCATGTCCATGTTGAAGCCAACGCCAGCCCACCAGACATTGGCGTTATCGGTGTCGGTGTTGAAGCCGGAGTTCTCGCCGGCCATGGCGTAGGAGAACCAGGGCGCGAGCTTCATGCCGTCCAGGGTCACGGGCACGGCGGCCAGGAAGGCGTCGAAGTCGTTGCCCGAGGTCGGGGTGGCAACCTCGGCCAGGCGGGTGTAGGCCACGGTCAGGCCGAGCATGTCGGTGATGGGCGTGGACACGGCAATGGCCGAGCCGTCATCGCCGCCCTGGACCATGTTGCTGAACGCGCCGGAGCTGGGGAAGGTCACGTCCTGCTCACCGGCGGTGATCAGCACGTCGGTGTCGGGCCAGCGGAACTGGATGAAGGCGCGCTTGATGTTGAGGGAGCTACCAGCGGCGGAAGAGGTCGCGCCGTACGCGGCAGCGCCCTGGCCCCAAGTCACGTTGCCGTACTGGGTGTACAGCTCGGCCATGACGTTCTCGTTGTACACGAAGCGGAGCTGCGTGCGAGCGCGGTGCTGGACCGTGAAGGTGTCAGCGCCGGTGCTGGAGGTATCGTCGTCGAAGTCGCCGAAGTTGCTCAGCACGTTGCCGTGCACGCGCCAGGCGCCGGCGGCCTTGACGGCCAGCTCGGCGGACGCGGTGGCGGCCAGGCCCATGATCAGGGCGGCGGCGGCCACAAGGGTCACGATGCGTTTCATGGTGTCTTCCTTCTTTCTGTTGCGTTATTGGCAAAAACAGAGGCAACCCATTCCGACACGCATATCCTAAAGGATACGGGAGTGTTCTAGCGCTTTAAAAAAGAGCTGGCAACGGGAAAGTTCACCTTTTTGGCGCTGGGTATAATTTTTTTTACCGTACAATAAATTGAACCACTCGGACAGGGATTCCCTTTTGCTCCGCAAGGATTATAGCAACAACAACGCACTCCCGACCGCCATGCGGCCGGACATTTATTAAGCCGAAGCGGGCCAAGACGAGTAACATGTTCACTTTCGAATCCAAGGCTTTCAGCCAAGAGCCCGGCGTCTATCTCATGAAGAACGCCCAGGGCCGCATCTTGTACGTTGGCAAGGCCAAGTGTCTGCGCAAGCGGCTTGCGTCTTATTTCCGGTCCAGCTCTGGGCTCACGCCCAAGACGCAGTCACTGGTGGCCAGGATCGAGCGCATCGACACGCTTATCACCGCCACGGAGAAAGAGGCTCTGCTGCTGGAGGAGAGCCTCATCAAGAAGCATCGGCCGCGCTACAATGTGCTTCTGCGCGACGACAAGCAGTATGTCCTGTTCCGCTTGGACAGGCACAAGGAATTCCCGCGCCTGGTCATGACCCGCAAAGTGACCAGGGACGGCTCGATTTATTACGGGCCGTTTACTTCGTCCGTGGCCGCGCGCGAGACCTGGAAGGTCATCAACAAGGTCTTTCCGCTGCGCAAGTGCGGCGACCATGTCTTCGCCAACCGCGTGCGCCCGTGCCTCAACTACCACATCGGCCGCTGTCTCGGTCCATGCGTGAATGAAGTGGACAAGGGAGAGTACCGTCGCCTGGTAATGCAGGTAGAGATGCTGCTGTCGGGCCGTTCAGGCGAACTGATGGCCAACCTCGAGGCTGAGATGCGCGCGGCGTCGGATAACTTGGACTTCGAGCGCGCGGCCGTGCTGCGCGATCAGGCCGCCGCGGTGCGGCGCACCGTGGAGCGCCAGACCGTGGTTCTGCCCGAAGAACGCGACATGGACGTCATGGCCCTGGCTCCGACGGGCAGCGGCCTTTCGCTGGGGCTGCTGTTCATCCGGCAGGGGCGGCTCCTGGGCCACAAGTCCTTCTTTTTCTCAGGCATGGAACTAGAGGATGGGCCGGAGGTGGTAGCCAGCTTCCTGGCTCAATACTATACGCCGGCGCGCTTTATCCCTTCGCGAATCGTCATGCCCTTCCCGCCTTCGGAAGAGGAAGACGGCGTGGTGCAGCTCCTGGTGGAACGGCGGGGCGGGCTAGTGATCCTGGCCGAGCCGCGCAGCCTGGCCGAGAAGGAGCTCATAGACACGGCCAAGCGCAATGCACTGGAGTCCATCCGTTCGGCCGAGCGCCAGCCCATGACCGAGTTGCTTGGCCGCAAACTCGGGCTGGCTGTCGAGCCCCGGCGCATCGAGTGCGTGGATGTCTCGCACCTGGGAGGCGAAGGCATGCGCGTGGGGCAGATAGTCTATATGGACGGCGAGCCACTCAAAGACGCCTACCGCACCTATTCTCTGCCGGAGCTGGAAGGCACAGCCGACGACTATCTGGCTCTTGCTTCCTGGGCCAAGCGACGTGTGGAATCGGGAGAGCCTTGGCCCGATCTGGTGCTCATCGACGGCGGCCGGGGACAACTCGCGGCAGTGGAGCGCGCGCTGGGCGAAGCAGGGCAGCCGAATCTCTTCGAGCTGGCCTCCATTGCCAAGGCTGGCCGCCGGGCCGGCGAACTGGAGGACCTTATCTTCCGCCCCGGTCGCAAGAATCCTCTGCCGCTGAAGCCAGGTAGCCCGGAGCTGCTCTTTCTGCAGCGGCTGCGCGATGCGGCCCACAACTATGTCTTAGGGCGTCAACGCCAGGGGCGGCGCAGGCAGGTGCTCCAGAGCGAGCTGCTGTCCCTGCCGAGCATCGGCCCCAAGACCGCCCGCTTGCTTTGGGAGCGCTTCGATTCGGTGGATGCGATGCTCGCGGCCGCGCCGGACGAGATCAAATCCATACCCGGCCTGGGCGGCAAGCGCGCCGAGCGCATCCTCGCTTCGCTGAATGATTTGCGCAAGTCGCGAGCGAACTGATGCGATGCGGACTGCAAAGGAAAATGCCTCCGGCGATTGGGGGAAATCATTGCTGAGATCGCTCGTCCATTTCGCTAAGCGGCTACTTCGGCGGCTCGTAGAGCAGTAGCCTGACAGGCAAGAGGTGTCGCAGAGACAGCCAAAATGCCGGGGTCACCAAGGACCCCAGGAACTCGGTTCCGGGCCCGTAAGTGATCGCCATGTTGAATATGGCCATTGAGCCGCGCTTGGCATCTGCTTGACAAGCCCTCTGGAGGCTGTTCTATGGTTTGCTGGGCATTTCCATCAGTGAGAACTGCATGTTAATTGCAGTTTTAGTCTGGTTTGTATTTTTATCTGCATCCGCGTATTCAGGAAAGGCACGAAGCTGCATTCTGCTACATATTCCCGGCGTATGAGCTGTTTTCAGTCTGCGTAAATGATTATTGCTCTTCTAGAGCAGATCGCTTTTAAGACGCCCGCTCCGGCGTTGACGGCGCAAATGAATTGCGCCTACGCCTACGCGGCGGCAAGCCATGCCGAAGCATGCCTTGCAGAGCATTTTCAAAAGCAAAATGCTCTAAGTGCATACTCGCTTGTGAGTAACTTAAATCGTTGAGGGTCCCATGAAAATCAAGTTCTTAGGCGCGGCCAGGACCGTGACGGGCTCCTGCTATGTCCTTGAGGCCAACGGCAGGCGTTTTGCCGTGGACTGCGGCATGCATCAGGGCAATCGGGAGATCGACAAGCGCAACGAGGATATGCAGCCCTACGCCCCCGAGGACCTGGAGAGCATCCTAGTCACCCACGCACATATCGATCATTCGGGATTGCTGCCTCGCCTGGTCAAGACCGGCTTCAACGGTCCCGTATACGCCACTGTGCCCACGCGTGCCCTTCTGGATATCATGCTCCAGGACAGTGCACACATCCAGGAGATGGAAGCGGAATGGCGCAACTACAAGAACCTGCGTCGTGGCCAGCCAGCCGTCGAGCCATTGTACGACCAAGCCGACGCGCTCAAGGCCGTGGGGCTTATTCGACCCAAGGAGTACATGGACTGGTTCGAGCCGGTGCCTGGCGTACGGGCGCGCTTCTTGGACGCAGGGCATATTCTTGGCTCGGCGGTCATCGAGCTGTTCGTGCAGGAGGATGGCAAGGAGACCAAACTGGTCTTTTCCGGCGACCTGGGCCGACCGGATCAGCTGCTCATTCAGGACCCCTCCATTGTGGAGACCGCGGATTATTTGCTGATGGAATCCACCTACGGCAACCGCGACCACAAGGATCCGCAAAAGAGCCGCGAGGAGCTTGCCGAGGCCATCCGCTACAGTTATGCCAATGGCGAGAAGGTCATCATCCCGGCTTTTGCCGTGGAACGCAGCCAGGAGATCATTTATACTTTGTTCATCCTGGCCAAGGAAGGCAAGCTGCCAGCCGATATGCCCATCTATCTCGACAGTCCCTTGGCCATCAAGGCCACGGAGGTCTTCAAGCAGCATCCCGAGTACCTGGACAAAGAGACTAGGGAGCTGATCAATAACGGTGAGCACCCCCTGGAATTTCCCAATCTGCGTTTCACTCAGACGGCCCAGGAGTCCATGGCCCTCAACAATCTGCGCAAGCCGGCCATCATCATCTCGGCAAGCGGCATGGCCAATGCCGGGCGCATCAAGCACCACTTGCGCCACAATCTCTGGCGCAAGGGCGCTAGCATCGTCTTCACCGGTTTCCAGGCCATGGGCACGCCGGGACGCAAGATAGTGGACGGAGCCAAGAAGATCCTCATCCTGGGCGAGGAAGTAGCCGTCAATGCCAAGGTCTACACCATCGGCGGGTTCTCGGCCCATGCGGGGCAGAGCCAGATGCTCGACTGGCTGTCGAATTTCCGCAACAAGGCCATGAAGGTTTTCCTGGTGCACGGCGAGGCTAAGGCGCAAGAGACATTTGCTGAATTGATCCGTAGCCGCCTTGGCCTCGAAGTGCACATTCCCGATTACCTGGAGGATGTCACTCTTGAGCCCGGCCGTGCGCCTGCCATTGAAGTGGACGTGGCCAAGGCCCGCCCGAGCGTGGATTGGGATTATCTGCTGGGCACCACGCAAAAGCTTCTTGGAGATTTCCGCTCGCGCTTGGGCGAGGTCAAGTCCAAGCCTTGGATAGATCAAACCGAGTTGCGCGAGCGACTGCTGGAAGTCAACCAGTCGCTCATGAAGCTCAACTCCGAGATGTAGATGCGCATTCATAGCGGCGCGTTTCGCGGGCGGTCAATCAAGACCGTGGAAGGTCCAGGCTACAGGCCGGCCACGGCCAAGGTGCGCGAGGCGGCCTTTAACATGCTCTCTGCCAGAGGCTTGGAATTCGAAGGTTTGCGCGTGGCGGACTTTTTCGCCGGCAGCGGCAGCCTGGGTATTGAGACCTTGAGCCGTGGGGCGGAGTTCGCCTTGTTCGTGGAAATGAACCGTAAGGCCGCGGCCATGCTACGTGAGAACCTGCGTGGCTTGGGCGTGGAGCCTGCCCGTTATCGCGTCGAGGCAAGGGATCTGTTCACGGTTCTCAAGGCCCGGCCCGACGAAGCCTTCGGTCTCATTTTTATCGATCCTCCTTATGGCCAAAATTTACTGGAGCCAGCCTTGCAGCTTGCATTTAGCAAGGCTTGGGTTGCGCCCGGCGCACTCATCTTGGCCGAGGTTGAAGCTTCGCTGGATTTCAAGGACCTGGAAAGCCTGCCCGGGCTGGCCCTGGAAACGGACCGGTGTTACGGTCAGACGAGGATACTACTATGGCGAACTACAGATCCTGCGTAGCCGTCTATCCCGGCACGTTCGATCCCCTGCACAACGGGCATGTAAGCTTGGTGCGGCGGGGGCTGCAGATCTTCGAAACGATCATCTTCGCCGTGGCCAAGGACACGCACAAGATGCCTCTCTTCAGTTTGGAAGAGCGCGTGGCCATGGCCGAACAAGCCTTTCGGAATGAGCCCAGGCTCATGGTCGAACCCTTCTCCGGGCTGCTGGTTGATTATGTGGCCAAGCGCGGTGCAAACGTCATCCTGCGCGGGCTACGCGCTGTAAGCGACTTCGAGTTCGAGTTCCAGATGGCGCTTATGAACCGCAAGCTGAACAGGCAGGTTCAGACGGTCTTTCTCATGACCGATTACCAGTGGCTGTACAGCAGCTCCACAATTATCAAGGAAGCCGCCAAACACCATGGCAATATCAATGGCCTCGTGCCCCATGCCGTGCTCGACAAGCTGCGGGAGAAGTTTCCTTCCGAATCCGATGCTGGTCCTCTCGTGACGCGAGCCACGAATCGTCCTGTGATAGGTTGAGCCTACCAGGAGCGAAATCATACGCTTAGGGTTGATCACCTTGTGCGGATAAAAGCCTTGGTTGGGGATTGTATTGCGACAGATCGGTGCTCTGGTTGCCCGCCAATCAGGCAGATGGTATTAAAAAATCCAACCAAGTTTTTAGTGTGGAGAAGCTAGCGGTTATGGACAAAGGACCGAGAACATTGGTGGATGATCTAGCCGAGGAAACCTTGGCTGAAATGGCCGATACGTTTTTCGGTTCGCGCGTAGAGATCGAGCGAGTCTTGTCCAAGCTGGCCGAACTTGCCGGGGAGCTTCGGGAGCGCCTACCGCATCTTCGTCGTAGCGCCGCCGCCTTGCGTTATCTGCTTCTTGACAGAGCCACGACGGAGAGCTTCTATGATAACATCGGGGTTCTAGCCGAACCCTATCTGCAACTTGCCGAGCAGGATCCGGGCGAGTGGCGGCATGTTTTCAAACCTTCCTTTGCCTTGACCAGCAAGGGCAGGTGGACCAAGAGCGTGCTTGAGACATACGGGATTCTTCAGAGTGAGGTCGAAGTATACCTCCATGGCCGTTATGAGCCCGATTCCAAGGACCCGCGGCGCAAGCGGCTCACTGCGAATTATAACCAGGTGCGTGAATTGGCCGATGCATCGAACCGAAGCATCGAACAGGCCAACAAGGAAGGGCGCCCATCGGATGTAATGTGCTATATGCGTTCCCTGGACCCTCTGGAACAGGAGAAGGAGCGGTGCACCGGAGCCACCTTGGAAGGCTATTCCCAGCACCTGGACGAGTCCATGGCCATGGCCCCACTGGATTTCGACAGCCTTGGGCTTGTTACAGTCCAAGGTTTGCCGCGCCTCGACGTGGTGCGTGGACGGCTCGAGGCGTTTCTGGCTTCGGTCCACAGGGAGCACGCGAAAGAGATTCACGAACTCATGCGGCGATTGAGGACGCGCGGTAGCCACTGATCCGCGCTGACCTGGGAGGGCCATGTACAGAGAACTGCTCGTTGCTATCTTTACCGTAATTTGCTTCGGAACCCTTTTCGCGGGGATACCAAACGCCCAAGCTCAGGAAGTTTCTCCACAGCGGCCGGGATCTACGCCGCGCGCAGTCCCCGAAGCAGAAAAGGAAAGTAGTCCGCGCATTCCTGTCATTGTGGAGCATGCGGGCTCGGATCCCATAGGCATCCGGCTGGCCTTTGCCCTCAAGGAAACCTTTGGCAAGTCGACGCTCTTCCGACTTGCAGTGGGCGAGGAGAAGAAGATAACCCTGCGCATGGCCACCAAGGCCGAGTTCACGGATAGGCCGGGTTTGGCATCGGGGTGGGCTGTGATCTGGCTGTTCACGGAACAGAGTGATGTCCTCGGCTTTTACCTGGAGAGCGATCTTGGCTTCACTGGCCGCGAGGACCTGGGCGACGTAGCCGTGAGCGTGGCCTCCCGCACCGAAGAGATCGCCAAGCGGTTTTCCTACCTCTTCGAGTGACCGTGCGACGTGTTGCTTTTCCGCAAGAGCCATTCGCCCTCCGGGTGGGGTTCGCGTGGACCATGACTGTCGAGGACGGCGGCCCCCTGGAGGACGCCTTGATCCTGGGCGATCACGGCCAAGTCGAAGCGGTGGGTCCATGGCGCGAGTTACGGGGACGTATCCATAGCGAGGTGGCCGACTTTCGCGGAGTTGCATTGGCCCCAGGACTGGTCAATGCGCATTGTCACCTCGAATTATCGCACCTCGGCCATGGCCTGACCTTGGGCAAGGGTTTCCTGCCCTGGGTCCGCAGCCTTGTGCCCCATCTGCGCGAGCCACTCCGTCCTGAAGCCCTCCAGACGGCCTTGGGCCAGATGCTGGATTGCGGCACGGCTTTCGTGGCTGATATCACGGGCCGCAACTGCGAAGCTGTGGCTGCGGCGCTGGATTCCGCCGGACTTGGCTACTGGCAGTTCATGGAAGTATTCGGCTTTTCCAGCCAATCTCATGCCGGGCCTGCCGTGATTTGTGAGCGAACGCTGTCGGACGCGGCTCTCAGGCATGCAGCGACGGCAGGCCACGCACCGTATTCCACACATCCCGACTTCCTGCGGCAAGCCAAGCAATGGTCCAGAGTTCATGGCAGGCCTTTCAGCATTCACTTGGCCGAGCCCGAAGGCGAGGCTGAGTTGTTGAACTCGGGAGGCGGTGCTTTGGCCGAGTTCTATCGCCGGGCAGGCATCCTGCCGCACGATTTTCAGCCTCCAGTGCTTTCATCCGTGGTTTACGCCGATTCCCTGGGGTTGCTCGACTCCTCGACTTTGGCTGTGCACTGCGTGCACGTGGATGACGTGGACATCGGACTCCTCCATGAGAGGGCCGCGAATGTCTGTCTGTGTCCACGCAGCAACGCGCGCATGGCCGTGGGGCGTGCGCCGTGGGAAGCGCTGTTTGCCGCCGGGGTGAACATTTGTCTTGGCACCGATGGCCTGACTTCCAATGCCGATCTGGACTTATGGAACGAACTGCGTTTTTTCCGCGAGGGATTGCTCGATTCGCTTGATCTGGCTCAGGCTTTGGCCCTGGTCACGTACAACCCCGCCTGCGCCCTGGGTGTAGCAGAAGAGTACGGGAGCATCGCACCCGGCCGGCGGGCGGTTTTCAGCGTTCTTCCCGAGGATGTGGCGGCTTGGCCCGTAGGGAAGAGGAGGGCTCCTCGCCGGCGAGCATTGCATTAAGCACGGCTGTTTTCTGGTCGCGATGCCAAGGCTCTGAATGCTCCTTTAGAGCATTTTGCTTTTGAAAATGCTCTGCAAGCCATGCGTCGGCATGGCTTGCCGCCGCGTAGGCGTAGGCGCAATTCACTTGCGCCGTCAACGCCGAAGCGGGCGTCTTAAAAGCAATCTGCTTTAGGCAGGCTTGTCCACGGAGTGTTGTCTGCGTTCTGATTTGGCCAAAGCCAGGCAGCGCAACTCGCGCAGTCTTTGGCCTGAGCGCGGGCCACGATTGCGGTCCTCTGGCGGGAGGCGTACCTTGAGCATCGTCTGAAGATCATGGCGGGCCTGGGCCTCCATCTTGGCTGCATCGGCCAAAGGCGCGCTCTCGGGCTGGTCGGCGGCTATCAGGGCAAACATCTCTTCGAGCAGGCCGTGGTTATGCAATTGGCTGAGGATGTCCACGCGAGTGCCGGGTCTTAGAATGGAGTAGTGTGCGGCGGTCATATGCAGCGCCGCGGCGATGCGTCCAGCCCGTACGTACCGTTCCGGCAGGCCCAGACGGCGGGCCAAAGCTTCGGCTAGCGGCGCACCGAGTTTGTCGTGCTTGTGGTGCTTCGGCCAGCGCGACGGATCTGTGCCTGCCTTGCCCAGATCGTGGCAAAGGCCCATCCATACGGCCAGGGGCGAGCCGGCAAGTCTGTCCATAACCCGCTGCAGATGGGCTAATAGGCTGCCTGTATGATAGGGTGCTGGTCCGGCAGGTATGCGGTCGAATCCTTCGATTTCCGCAAACCACGGTGCAAGGGCTCCTGTCTGCGCGAGCAGCCCGACGAAGCGCGAAGGCTGGGGTGCGGCCATGGCTTTGAGGATTTCCTTACTGACGCGCTCGCGGGGCAGTTCCGCATAATCTGCTTTCTGCGCGGCCTCACGCATGGACTGGAGTAGTTCGCCTGAAGCCGTAAACTCTGGCAGTTCTGCGCTGAAGCGTGCTGCACGCAGCACCCGCACAGGGTCGGCGATCAGGGAGTCCGGCGAGGCGGGGCGAAGAATTCTGTAATGCAGGTCTTCCAAGGCCCGAGGATGTGCATATAATTGCCCCTGCTCATCCAAAGCCAGGGCATTGATGGTAAGGTCGCGGGCAGCCAAGTCCGCATCGATGTCTGGGCCACGTGGGAGCATATATTCCCGGCCTTCAAGCACAAATGAAGGCGTGGTTCTGCCGACCTCTTTGGCCATGGGGAAGCGCTGCCGGAATTCCTCGCGGCTCATGCCGAAAACGAGGATGTCCTCATCGCTACGCGGTCTGCCTAGCAGTAGGTCACGTACGGCGCCGCCTACAAGGAACAACTTCATGTCTTTTTGCTAACAGAACCGCTCGTGGTCCACCAGCACCGCGGCATGCCTGGCATTTGCGAGGAACTGCATGATTGAAAAAGGTATACATCTCTTGGCCGATGAACTGGAGCCCGGAGCTGCCGTCACGCCCGACGAACTTGCGCAAGCGCACCCGCTTTGGGGTTTAGATGTTCAAGGCTTGGCCCCTTGGGTGCGTCGCCGGCAATCATTTGGTGGAGAACACCTGGATTGTTGGACCAGTGAAGCCGTGGAGATTGCTTGGCCAGTACTGGTCAGCGGGCCATGCGGATCCTCCATGGACCTGGCTTGGCGTCTTGCCGCCCAGAACGCGCTCCCACCTTGGAGCTCCATTTTGGCCGTGAGCCAACAGTGCGGACGGGGCCAGACTCGCCGCCACTGGGATTCTCCCCCCGGAAATCTGTATGCCGCCTGGCTTTGGCCAAGGCTTCCCGAACAGTGGACACGGCTTGCATCTCTTCTGGCCGGTTATATTTTATGCAAGGCCTTGCAGGTGTACGTGCCTGATTTGCGCATGAAATGGCCCAACGATCTGCTGCATGGCGATGCCAAAGTTGGTGGAGTGTTAGTAGAGGAGCGCAAGGATTTGCTTTTGGTGGGTTTCGGACTCAACTTGAGTTCTGCGCCCGGCCCGCAGGACATGCGCGCTGGCGCGGTTGCACCGGCAGGCCACCTGAGCAGTCTGGGGCATGATTTCGGCATTTTGGGCCTATGGTTGAGACTGATCACGCCTGCCTACCGTGAACTTGAGAGAATACAGGCAGGCGAGCCCTGCCAATTCGTGCGATCCATGGAGGAGTTGTTGGCCTGGAGAGGCTCCAGGGTCAGAATCCGAGAAACAGGGGAGGGGGAGCGCCTGGGTACCCTTATCGGGCTGTCGGAGGATGGCGGTCTTCGGCTGGCCGAGGATGCAGGTGAACAAGTGCTTTACTCAGGCACTATTATTCCATTATAGGATTTGTTCGCCACAGCAGCCAGATACGTTATCTTTTCCTCTCCCGCCAAGCATATCACGAACGAAGGATTGATATGGCACCGAAGACCTTCGAGAAAGTCCTTTCCGAAATCAAGGGTAAGCCGGTCCTGGTGGCCAACCGGGGCATTCCAGCGCGCAGGATCGTGCGCACGCTCCGGGAGCAGTTTCAAGCCATTTCCGTTTTGACGGTGACCGATGTGGACAAGACGTCTCCCTCGGCTTCCGCAGCTCGCGAACTACTGCTTTTGGGCGAGGACCCTCGCTCATACCTCGATATCGATCTTATCATTCGCAAAGCCAAACGCCGTGGCATCGTAGCAATTCACCCCGGCTGGGGCTTTGCCGCAGAGGACGATACTTTCCCTCAGAAATGTGACGAAGCGGGAATTATCTTTATCGGACCCACGTCCGAGGCAATGCGCAAGCTCGGCAACAAGGTCGAGGTGCGTAAGCTTGCCAAGGAGATCGGCGTGCCCGTGGTGCCGGGCTCCGAGAATTCGGTGAGCATCCCCGAGGCGAGGCGGCTTGCCAAGGAGATGGGTTATCCCATCATGCTCAAGGCTGAAGGCGGCGGCGGCGGACGTGGTATTTCCGAGATTTATACCGACGAGCAACTGGAGAGCGCTTTCCATAAGGCCTCGGCACTGGCTCAGGCATCTTTCGGCAACCCACGCCTTTATGTGGAGAAGCTGCTCACCAATATCCGCCATATCGAAATTCAGGTCATCGCTGACAAGTACGGTAATGTTTTCGCTTTTGACGAGCGCGACTGCACGGTTCAGCGCAAGCACCAAAAGCTCATCGAAGTCACACCCTCGCCCTGGCCAGGCATGACCGACGAGTTGCGGACGCAACTCAAGCAGTACGCCACCGATCTGGTGAGCGCTGTAAAATATCATTCCCTGTGCACCGTGGAATTTCTTGTGGATGGTCAGGGCACGCCGTACCTCATCGAAGTCAATACGCGCCTGCAGGTGGAACACGGTATCACCGAAATGCGCTATGGCATCGATTTGGTGGAGGAACAGATCGCTGTTGCCCTGGGCTCCAAGCTGCGCTTCACCGAGGATAACACGAAGCCCAGCGTGAAGGCCATGCAGTGCCGCATTAACAGCGAAGACCCGCGCAACAATTTCCAGCCGAATGCCGGCGTCATCACCCGTTATGTATCGCCTGGTGGCCAGGGCATCCGCCTTGATTCCTGCGTATCCGTTGGCTACGATTTCCCTTCGCAGTATGATTCGGCCGCAGCGTTGCTCATCTCCTTTGGACACGAGTGGCCCAAAGTCTACAAGATCATGGAGCGCGCTTTGCGCGAATACATGGTCGGCGGCGTAAAGACGACCATTCCTTTCCATTTACAGGTATTGCAGCACCCCAAGTTTCAGAACGTCGAGTATGACACCAAATTCATCGACTGCACGCCTGAACTCTTATGCTATACGGACGAGGAGTCCGAGGAGATCCGACTCTCGCAGTTCGTAGCCGAGATTTCGGCCAAGGGTTACAACCCCTACGTATCGCTAGGTAAGTACCGCGGCCAAGGTGACATGCGCACAGGCCGTTTCAACCCGGTACTGCCCAAGTCGGATAAGGATGCTTGGACGTCACCCTACCCACGTGGCGACGCCAAGGCCATCCTGGACTATGTGCGCGACACTCGCTCCGATGGCGTGATGCACTTCACGGATACCACCACCCGCGACATCACCCAGTCCAACAGCGGCAACCGCTTCCGCCTTGCCGAGGACCGTATTGTTGGACCTTACCTGGACAAGTGCGGCTTTTTCTCGCTGGAAAACGGCGGCGGCGCACACTTCCACGTGGCCATGCTGGCCAACATGACCTACCCGTTCACCGAGGCGGCTGACTGGAATGTCTTCGCGCCCAAGACCCTCAAGCAGGTTCTCATCCGTTCCACCAATGTGCTCGGCTACAAGCCCCAACCACGCAATCTCATGCGCAAGACGGGCGAGATGATCTGCGAGCATTACGACATTATCCGTTGCTTCGACTTCCTTAACCATGTGGAAAACATGCGGCCCTTCGCCGAAGTGGCCCTTGCCCACGAAAAGGACGGCAAGATATTCGAGCCGGCTATCTCTCTGTCCTGGTCTCCTGTGCGGCAACATCTGTTCACGGTGGAACATTACGTTGGCGTAGCCGACGAGATCGTGGATATGTGCGCCAAGGTCGCCGGGGTCTCAACCGATAACATCGCCAAACGCATCATCTTGGGCCTCAAGGATATGGCCGGCGTTTGCCCTCCGCGTTTCATGCGCGAGTTGGTGACGACCCTGCGCAAACGCTACCCCGAGCTCATCCTGCATTACCATCGCCACTACACGGATGGCCTGTTCGTTCCTGCCGTGGCTGCGGCCTGCGAGGCCGGAGCGCACATTACAGACGTGGCCATCGGAGCAACGGTGCGCTGGTACGGCCAAGGCGAAGTGCTGTCCACGGCCGCCTACTTGGAAGAGTTGGGCCTTTCCAATGTGCTCAACAAGGATATGATTCGGCAATCCGGGTTCGTGCTTAAACAAATCATGCCCTATTACGACCGCTACACGGCACCGTACTTCCGTGGCATTGACTATGACGTGGTAGAGCATGGCATGCCGGGCGGCGCTACATCCAGTTCGCAAGAAGGCGCCCTCAAGCAGGGCTACATCCAGTTGCTGCCATACATGCTCCAGTTCCTGGCTGGCACACGCAAGATAGTGCATTATCATGATGTGACGCCTGGCTCTCAGATCACCTGGAATGCTGCTTTCCTGGCTGTGACCGGAGCCTACAAGCGCGGTGGAGAGCGCGAGGTGCTCCATCTTCTGGAGGTCCTGGAGGATGTCGCATCTACACCGGAAGAAAAGTTGACCAAGGCGGTAAAAGAGGATCGGCTGCTTCTCTACCGCGACTCCAATGACGCTTTTCGTCAGCTTCTTTTGGGAAAATATGGCAAGTTGCCCTTGGGCTTCCCTCCCGAATGGGTTTATCAGAGCGCTTTTGGGCCTGAGTACAAGCGCGCGCTGACCGAGCGCACCGAGCAATCTCCCTTGGAAGCGCTGCCTGATATGGATATCAAGGCCGAGCACAAGGCCTTGCGTTTGCGTTTGCAGCGCCAGCCTACGGAAGAAGAATACGTCATGTATCTTAACCATCCCGGTGACGCGCTCAAGACCATTGAATTCCGTTCCAAATATGGAGATCCGAATAATCTGCCATTGGATGTCTGGTTCGAAGGGCTGGAGACTGGACAAGAGTTGGTTTTCGAGGACACACGAGGCAAACCGCACCTCATGCATATTCTGGATATATCTGCCGTTGACGACCGCGGCATGAGCGTGGTGCGTTACGTGCTCGACTCGGAGATTCTAAGTTCGCAGGTAAAGGTGGCTGAAGCCAAGGGTAAAGCTCTGGTGGGTGTTGAGTTGGCCGAAGCATCCAATATCTACCACGTAGCAGCCCCATGCAATGGCGATTTGTGGGTCATGCACGTGAGTCCAGGCGATTTCGTCAAGGCTGGGGAGGAGTTGTTCAATGTTTCTGTTATGAAGCAGGAAAAGGCGATCTTTGCGCCCGTAGATGGCATGGTAAAACGTGTGCTCAAAGATGCTGACTTCCAGCAGAGCAAGAAGATGGTGCCTGTCAAAGAAGGTGAACTGCTGGTGGAACTTGGACCAGTTCCGCGTTCTTGTCCCAATTGCAAGGAGCCTTTAACACGCGATGAATACAACTTCTGTCCATACTGCGGACAGGATATAGTGGCGAACGACTGAGGAACTCATTGACTTGGCTCGCTGGCTCGCGCTAGGTACGTTAGGTTGAGAGTTTCGCGGCGCGCTCCGGGATGTCTGAACAAGTCTGCCGGTATGTGCGGAGAAGTTGGAGTAGACGCCGTTTTGATTTAAGCATCGTTTGTTTCGAGAATCCTGGACGTGCAAGGAGAAGCAAATGGCAAAAGCCGTGACTAAACCTGAAGATACCCCACAGATTAAGCTTGCGGAGAAAGGCGATAAGACCATGGGCAAGGAGCATGTCTCAGGGCTTAAGGACAAGCTTGTGCTCAATGGAGCCGATATCGTCGAGATCGGCGAGGATGCCGAGATTCTCGTGGGTGGGAAGAACTATAACACGGCCATTATCAGCCAGGTTTCGGGCATCCGGGCCCCACAGTTCCGGGCCATTTCCTCTATCGCGTTTCACAAAGTCCTTGATGAAACCAAGGTCAATGCTTCTCTTGTCCGTTCCATAGTCGATACGGAATACGTGAACACGGATTGGAACGATGCCGAGATCAATAAAGATCCGGAATTCCTAAAGAAGTTTGTGCGTTCCATAGCCCGCAAGGTCAAGTCCGAGACGAGTGCGCAAAAAGGCAACCTCATCCGCCTACGCACCTTTATCAATAACGTGGTTGAGGGCTTCGCCGTTTCTCCCGAAGGTATTGACCAACTGCGTAAGCGCTCGGTGCTCGTGCAGGTCGCCATTTTGTCCGTGCAATTGCCGATGGATGTGGAAGATGCCGTGCGCGGCGCTTACCTGTCCATATGCCGCGAAGCCAAGCTGGAGGACGTGCCAGTAGCAGTGCGTTCATCGGCTGCGGGCGAGGACAGTCGAAAGAAAGCCTTTGCGGGCCTGCAGGATACATATCTGAATATCGTCGGCGAAAAACAGGCGCTTGATGCCTATTTGTGGGATTGCTCCTCAGCCTACAACCTGCGTTCCATGACCTATCGCCGCGAAGCCATCCTAGATGCCGTGCGCAAGGCCGAAGAGACGGGTGACAACACAATCGCCGAGGAGGCGAAGAAAGAGTGGGCCATCGAGAACACCTCGCTCTCGGTGTGCATCATGCGCATGATCAACCCGGTCATTTCGGGTACGGCTTTCTCGGCCGATACAGCTACGGGTTGCCGCGGAACTTCGCGCAACGAACTCGTATCCATCGACGCCAGTTATGGTCTGGGAGAGGCCGTGGTGGGCGGCATGGTCACTCCGGACAAATTCTACGTCTTTCAGCGTGACGATGGGGCCGAGGTCGTCATCCGTTCCATGGGCTTTAAGGACAAGAAGATTGTCTACAGCGAGAAGGGCGGGACCGAGTTGGTCAAGGTCGAAGAAGAGGAGGCCTATCGGTGGTCTTTGTCTTTGGCTCAGGCCGAGGAGGTTGCCAAGGGTGTGCGCGCCATCAGCAAGGCTTATGGCGGCATGATCATGGATACGGAGTTCTGCATCGACGGCTCCTCACGCCTCTGGTTCGTGCAGGCTCGTCCCGAAACCCGCTGGAACGAGGACCTGGAGCATCACCCCTATACGATCTTCATGCGTCGCCTGGAAGTAGATCCCAAGGCACTGCCTACCGCCGAAGTCGTCCTGGAGGGCAATGGCGCTTCCCGTGGCGCAGGCCAGGGCAAGGTCAAGTATCTGCGCTCGGCCCTGGAGCTCAATAAGATCAATAAAGGCGATGTGCTGGCAGCAGAGCGTACGGACCCGGACATGGTTCCTGGCATGCGCATCGCCTCGGCCATCTTGGCGGATGTGGGTGGCGATACGAGCCATGCGGCCATTACTTCCCGTGAGTTGGGCATCCCGGCGATTATCGGCATTCAGCGCTTGGAAGTGCTGCGTTCGCTGGATGGCGCGGACGTCACAGTGGATGGTTCGCGCGGCAAGGCCTATCGTGGGAAGCATCCACTCGTAGAAGTTGGTGGAGAAATCGACGTTTCCACTCTGCCTGCCACTAAAACCAAAGTCGGTCTCATCTTGGCCGATGTGGGCCAGTCTCTGTTCCTGTCACGCTTGCGCAATGTGCCTGATTTCGAGGTCGGTTTGCTCCGCGCCGAGTTCATGTTGGGCAACATCGGCGTGCATCCCGCTGCGCTGGAGGCCTATGACAACGGCAGGCTGCAAAAGCTCGTCGAGTCCAAGATCAAGGAGCTGGACGCCAAGCTGACCAAGGTACTCCGCGAGCAGCTTGATGCAGGCATCATTTCCTTCAACTTGAAATTGCGCAACTATGTGGGCCTCATCACCGGCCTGGATAAGGAGATGGAGGCGCTGACCAACAAGGAAAGCGCTCGCGGCACCGACGAGGTGCTGGCCATCCACCGCCGTCTGCGTGAGCTCGACAAGAAGCTCGACCACCATGTGGAACTGGCTACCGAACGTTTCGACATCCTCAAAACGTCAGTGGATTTGGAGGCGCACATAGCCGTGGTGATGGGCTGGACCGAGGTCTTCGAGCCCTTGCCCAGGGATCCGGACGCCCTCAAACAGCGTCAGGATGTGGAACTAAAGATTCAAAAGGTCAAGGATCGCATCAAGGACGATCCAATGGTCACCACGACACTGGCCGAAATCGCCGAAATGCGCCGCGATGTTGCCGTTAAGATCGGCTTGGCCTCTGAGATGGAGACCGTGCGGACTCTGCCTGAGCGTATTCGCGCGCTGCTCATTTCCAAGGGTTTCCGTTCGGGACGGGAATATTATGTACAGACCTTGTCCCAGAGCCTCGCCCTGTTTGCCATGGCCTTTTACGGGCGCGAAATCATCTACAGAACCACGGACTTCAAGACCAACGAATACCGTAACCTCGTGGGCGGCCTGCTCTTCGAATCTCATGAGGACAACCCCATGCTCGGTTATAGGGGTGTGTCGCGCAACATACACGATTGGGAGCTCGAGTCCTTCAAGCTTGCACGCGGAATCTTTGGCGGACGGAATCTCAACATCATGCTGCCCTTTGTGCGTACTCTGGAAGAAGCACGCAGCATGAAACGCTATCTTGAGCAAGTGCATAAGCTCAAGTCGGGCGTGGATGGCCTGAAGATCATCCTGATGTCCGAGATCCCAAACAATGCCATTCTTGTTAAGCAGTTCTTGGAGGAGTTCGACGGTTTCTCCATAGGGTCCAATGACATGACCCAGATGGTGCTCGGCACGGACCGCGATAATTCCCGCTTGCGCCATATCTATGACGAAGAGGACCCAGGTGTCGTTTGGGCTATCCTAGTGACCATTTTCGCCGGGCAAAAGGCAGCCAAGAAGGTTGGCTTCTGCGGGCAGGGTGTTTCCAATAGCGAGATCCTGCGCGGTCTGGTGTGCATTGCAGGAATTGTCAGTGCCTCAGTGGTGCCCGACACCTATCATAAGACCAAGCTGGAAATGGCTAAAGTCGAGAGTGAGGGTATCCCGGTCAGCAAACTGGGTGAGTGGCTGTCCGGCAAGCACCTGGAAAGGCTCAAGGGCACGCTTGTTCAGAAGAATTACGAGCATATCCTCAAGAAGTATAAGAGCTCAGCAGATCTCAAGGACTGGTACGAAGGCGAATTGGCCAGGCTCAACGAGCAGTTGCGTGAAAACCTGGACACCCCTAAAGAGTCTTTCTATCGGCAGGAGATGGAAGGCTTCCGCGAGACCTTCCATAAGCTGGTCATCTATGCCAGCTGGAACTGGTCTGAGACTGTTCAGGATGCCTTGCACCATGCGGGTTTCCAGAATTTCGAAGAGCAGGCCAAGGCCTTGGAGGCCCAGCGCGCCAGGAAATAGAGCCTTTTGCTTTTGAAAATGCTCTGCAAGCCATGCGTCGGCATGGCTTGCCGCCACGCAGGCGTAGGCGGAATGTAATTCCGCCGTCAACGCCGAAGGGAGCGTCTGAAATGCAAAATGCTTTAATGGATTGACCACAGGGCAATGAAAAAGAGGCGGTCTCTAACAAGAGACCGCCTCTTTCTTTCAGACGAATCAGGACCGCCCCTTCAATGGGCGGTTTGATTTTACGACGCTATTTTTCGCCCCGAAACTTCCCGGCGATATTGTTTTCGATCCAGCTCTTGTCCCACCACTCGATGGGGTTCACGGAGATGCCGGCCAGTGTGACTTCATAGTGCAGGTGGTCGCCGCCAGCCATGCCGGTAAGCCCCGATTGTCCGAGTATCTGTCCTTTGTTCACCTGATCGCCCTTGGCGGCATTGATAGTGTTCAGATGGGCATAGATGCTCTGCAAACCGAGCCCGTGGTCGACAATTACGCAGTTTCCATAAATGCCCAGATACCCGGCGTAAACGACGGTGCCGTTGTTGGCGGCCGGCACATTGGCATGCTGTACCGAAGCCAAGTCGATACCCAAGTGGCGTTGTTCGTCAATTTTCTTGCCTTGATAAACATAGCTGCGCTGGTCTCCAAAACCGGCCATGGGCGCCGCATTCTGCATACGCAGAAACTCGCCACTCCAAAGGGCCGTGGAGGCTGTTTGGGAGCCGATTACTCGCAACTCATCCAGATTTTGTTTGCGCAGCTCGGAGTTAACTCGCAGAAAGACTTTGAGATTGTCGCTTTCTTCAGGAAAAAAGCGCTGGAACTCAGGCACCTTAAGGCTCAAGAAGTTGTCGGAAATGTTGATGGTATCCTGTCGATATCGACGGGGATTGGCAAAGAATGAAAAACTTTGCCGTGCAGAGTTGCCAGCGATATCCACGGCCTCGATAGTCGGACGAAACTCATCCTTTTCCATGAAGTAAGGAAAGGCGAACAGGCAAAGCCAGCGACCATCCGGCTGCAGATGGGCTGGGAAAAGGATGTCCTTGACCATGACGCCCGTGCGGGACACCTCTTCGCTCAGTCGATAGACAATGGCTGTGATGCCGCCCTGATTGATATTGTGGGCCAAGCTTTGAACCATGACTCTGGGCGGTTCCGAATCCTTAAGAAAATCGCGCGAAAAAACACTCATGCCGCCTTTGCCGAGATTACTGAAAGAGGCATCGCGAACGGTGATCTCCAGGGTGAATGGTCCGTCTTGCATGCCTTTCTCTGGGATTGAAAATTGCTTTTCAATGTTCCCGGGCGCGCCGGCAAACTGCTCGCTGAAAAGGACGATGCTCTTCTGATTCTGCCTGAGGACGGCTTCGGCGCTTTTTAAACCGGAACCGGGATCGGACATCTTCAGGGTAAAAGTTGTCGCCGCACCTACAGGCCCATGGTCAGGAGAAACGATGACCTCAGGGGGCATTTTGTCGTGGAACAAAAAAAAGCCTCCAACCGCCAATGCCAGGGCAGCAATGACGATGACAGGCAAGACAAACGAAATCTTCTTGGTCTCCTGGCTCATAAATCCTCAAATTGGGTTTTGCTTAGGGGTAAGGCTGAAAGGTCGGAACCGCCGCGAGCACTGTACTTCAGTGAGTAAGACTTGCCAACCATAACCAGACATGTGGATTGACTGAATCAGGTAAACGGAAGCTACGTAACTGCTGGCCACGATACATGTTCGCGAAACAGAGGACCACTTGTGGCAATCTTGTTCAGTTGGAATTGTTGGATTTGTTTGTGGCTTCAATTGCCGGGGGAGCGGCATACCATCGTATGCGGCAGGCGCTCCGCAGGTGTTAAGATATTTCAAAATCTTGGGTGTTGGCAGTGCCGAAGTGAAAGCAAGGCGGTTAGACTAGCGGCAAGAACATTGTTCACTATAAAAATATAATGTTAAATCAGTAACTTAGTTTTAATGGCCATTATTGATATTTCCTATGATAAATAGGCTTTTATGTCGATTTTGTTGACAATATTAGTCAAGCGGATTATTGCACAAAGTCAAACAATTCTTGATTGTGGCCCAGCTCCGGGCAGGTTTTATTACTCATCAAGGAGAGCGGGATGAGCTTAGACAGACGCGATTTCCTCAAGCTGTGCACAGGCACGGTCGCGGGCCTTGGGGTTTCCCAGATGGTCCACCCGGCTATTGTCCGGGCACTGGAAAAGGCGACCTCTGGCAAGGCCCCGGTGTTCTGGTTACAGGGCTGCGGCTGCACCGGCTGCTCAGTATCCATTCTGAATTCGGTGCATCCCACAATCGCCGACGTACTGCTCAAAGTTATCAGCATGGATTTCCACCCGACACTCATGGGCGCCGAAGGCGAGATGGCTATGGAGCACATGTTCGAGGTGGCCAAAGCCAAGAAGGGCCAGTATTTCGTTGTCCTCGAAGGCGCTATTCCCACCGCCGACGAGCGCTATTGCATCATCGGCGATGTGCATCATAAAGAAATTTCGATCAACCAGGCTATGCTGGAGTTGGGCAAGGACGCCGCGGCTTGCATCGCGCTGGGTTCCTGCGGCGCCTACGGCGGCATCCCGGCAGCCAAGGGCAACCTGACCGGCTGCGTGGGCCTGCGCGACTTCTATCAATCAAAGAATATTTCCACCCCCGTGGTCAATATCCCGGGCTGCCCGCCGCATCCTGACTGGATAATTGGCTCCCTGGCTTTCGCCCTGGAGCACGGCGTGGAAGCTACGGCCAAAATTCTGGATGCAGAGGGCCGTCCCAGCGTGTTCTTCGGTGAGAACATCCACGACAACTGTCCTTATCTGGAACACTTCGAGAACGACAACTTCGCGGCTACCTTCACTCAGGCCGGCTGTAAGTACAACCTGGGCTGCAAGGGCCCTGCCTGCAATTCCGATTGCTTCAAGCGCAAGTGGAACTCGGGCATGAACTGGTGTGTAGAGAACGCGGTGTGCACCGGCTGCGCAGAGCCGGGCTGGCCTGATAATTTCTCGCCGTTCTACGAGTCCATGTAGTAGATCCAACGCCGCCATTACCTTGGAGGAAGTATGTCCGAGAAGAATGTCAAAATATCCATTGATCCGGTGACCAGAATCGAAGGTCACCTTAAGGCGGAAGTGAAGGTCGAGAACGGCGTTGTTACTGACGCCTGGATGAGCGGCGGCATGTTCCGCGGCTTCGAAAACATCCTCATCGGCCGGGATCCTCGTGACGCCACCCAGATCGTGCAACGCATCTGCGGCGTGTGCCCCACGGCGCATTCCACGGCTTCCTGCTTGGCCCTGGATGATGCCTTCGGCGTCAAACTGACCACCAACGGTCGTGTGACCCGCAACCTTATCTTCGGCGCCAACTATCTGCAGTCGCATATCCTGCACTTCTACCATTTGGCGGCCCTGGACTATGTAGCCGGTCCCGATGTGGCTCCGTTTGTTCCGCGCTACGAGAAGTCCGATCTGCGGTTGACTCCCGAGTTGAACAAGGTTGCCGTGGATCAATACCTTGAGGCGCTCAATGTTCGCCTGGTAGCGCATGAGATGGTCGCGCTGTTCGGCGGCAAAATGCCGCACGTCTCCGGTCAGGTCGTTGGCGGCACCACCGAAATTCCTAGCCAGCAAAAGCTGGACGAGTATACCAAGCGCTTCAAGTTGGTGCGCAAATTCATTGAGGAAACCTACGTCCCGACGGTCTACGTGATCGGCAAGGCTTACGCCGATCTGCTCAAGGTTGGCGACGGCTACAAGAACGTCATCAGCTTCGGTGTCTTTCCTATGGACGACAGTGGCAAGGAGACCCTGCTCAAGCCCGGCGTCTACATCAATGGCAAGGATGTGGCCTTCGATCCCGCCAAGATCAAGGAGTATGCCAAATACTCGTGGTTCGAGGACTCCTGTAGCAACCTGCATCCCAGCCAGGGCAAGACCCTGCCCAAATTGGGCAAACCCGGCGCATACAGCTTCATCAAGGCACCGCGTTACGACGGCCATCCCGTTGAAGTCGGCCCGTTGGCGCGCATGTGGGTGTCCAATCCCGAGCTCAGCCCCATGGGCAAGAAGCAGCTGAAGGATCTCTTCGGCATAAATGCCAACCGTTTCCGCGACCTGGGCGACCTGGCCTTCTCCATTATGGGCAGGCATGTGGCTCGCGCTGAGGAGACTTACCTCGTGGCCAAGGCTATCGAGGAACGTTGGCTTAAGGAAGTCAAGCCCGGCAAGGAAACCTTCGTGGCCGCGTCCATTCCCGACAGCGCTGAGGGCATTGGCTTCACCGAGGCTCCGCGTGGCTCCTTGCTGCACTACGTCAATATTAAGGACAAGAAGATCGCGAATTACCAGATTGTCTCCGCGACTCTCTGGAACGCCAATCCGCGCGACGATATGGGCAAGCGCGGTCCGATGGAGCAGGCGCTTATTGGAACACCGGTGCCTGACGCCAAGAATCCCGTGAACGTTGGGCGCGTCATACGCGCCTACGATCCGTGACTGGGCTGCGCCGTGCACGTGTTGCACGCTGAGACTGGCGAAAAGACCGTTGTCACTGTCGAGTAGTTCCGGGCGTTTCGCCCGCTAGCCGAAGCCGGGCCGCAAGGCCCGGCTTCTTCTTTTCGAGCGGACTTCAAAATGGCAGTTCGCTCTGCTACTTAAGCAATGCGCTTGTTGCCAGCGCAAATTGCAAGGAGGTCAAATGGAGACTGGGAAATACCTCCTGGTGCTCGGTGTCGGGAACATATTGCTCACCGATGAGGGCATCGGCGTGCATGCCGTTAATGACCTGAGCAAGGAAGACTGGCCCGAAGGCGTTGACTTCTTAGACGGTGGCACCTGCACTCAGGACATGTATTATCTCTTCAATGGTTACGAGCATTTACTCGTCCTGGACGTAGTTCATGGTGGAAAGGAGCCGGGGACGCTCTTTCTGCTGGATGAGCAAGATCTTATTCAGAATGAGAAGCAGCGTTTGTCGCTACATGACATTGATCTGCTGGATTCGTTGAAAATGGCCGACTTGACCGGCAAGCGCCCCTTGTTGCGTATTGTGGGCATTCAGCCCAAGGATATGACAACATGGTCCATGGATATGACCGATCAGCTTAAGGCAATATTTCCCAAATTCAAGGATCTGGCTAGACAAGAGATCGTCAGGATTCTCGCCTTGCGGTCGTAAAGTCCACTCGGGTTAAAGTGCAAGGGCGGAGCTCCAGTTGGAGTTCCGCCTTTGTCGTTTATAGAGCATTTTACTTTTGAAAATGCTCTGCAAGCCATGCGTCGGCATGGCTTGCCGCCGCGTAGGCGTAGGCGCAATTCACTTGCGCCGTCAACGCCGGAGCGGACGTCTTAAAAGCAATCTGCTCTAGTCGGTGTGTGGCTCGTGTAGGTATAAATTGGAATTTGCAAGAGTTGGAATACCGAGAAGCAGTAACTCTTTGATGCACCTTGTGAAGGAGCATTCAGGTTTTTAAGGATTGAGGACAACGCCTTTTCTATGAACTCAGCATGCAGCTTGTTATCAGAATTATGTATGCGATAGTATTTGTGGTGAGACTAATCCTAATTATCCTGAAAGGGTATTGACGTAAGCCCTGAAAAGTGCTCAAGAACGTAGTAGAATTAGCAAGAGGTGATATCAAGGAACGAAGAACCGAAAAGACATGTGCCGCCGGGCACGCAAGGTCAGAGAGAAGACAGAAGCCGTCGGCTGCCGGGGCGGGGGGTCCGTCATTGGCAAGGGTTACCGGTCGTCTTCTGATCGTCCTACAAGCTGGAGGTATCGTATGCGAGACTCTATTGGACACGGAAAGCTCAGGGCCATGGAGCGTCAAGCGGCCGGAGGCATTAGTCGCCGCGACTTCATGAAGTTCTGCGCCGCAGTATCCGCAGCTATGGGCGCAGGGACCATCATGAGCCCCGAAGCAATCGCCGCTGCCTTGACCGACAAGAAGCGGCCGTCTGTTGTCTATCTTCACAATGCCGAATGCACGGGCTGCTCCGAGGCTGTGCTCCGCACGGTGGAACCGTACATTGACGAGCTAATTTTGGATATCATCTCCCTGGACTATCATGAAACGCTCATGGCCGCGGCAGGGGAGCGCGCCGAGGAAGCGCTGCATGATGCTGTCAAAAACGGCGAGTATATCTGCGTGATCGAAGGGGCCATTCCAATGGCCCAAAACGGTATCTACGGCAAGATCGCCGGTCGTACCATGTACGACATCTGCAAAGGCATCGCACCCAAGGCCAAGGCCGTTATTGCCATCGGCAACTGTGCCACCTTCGGTAACATCCAGGCCGCTAAGCCGAACCCCACCGGCGCCCAAGGCGTCAACGAAGCGCTTGGCAACCTGGGCGTCAAGGCGATCAATATCGCCGGCTGCCCGCCGAACCCGATCAACTTCGTAGGCACCGTGGTACATCTGCTTCAGAAGGGGATGCCGGAATTGGACGAGCTGAACCGCCCGCTCATGTTCTACGGCAAGACCGTGCATGAGCAATGTCCGCGGCTCAAGTTTTTTGAAGAAGATAAGTTCGCTCCCTCCTTCGATTCCGAGGAAGCTCGCCAGGGTTACTGTCTGTACCAGTTGGGCTGCAAGGGACCCTACACCTACAATAATTGCCCGACGGCCAAGTTCAATCAGGTCAACTGGCCAGTGCAGGCAGGCCATCCATGTATCGGCTGCAGTGAGCCGGCCTTTTGGGATGAACTGAGTCCCTTCTACGAATCCATGTAGGATTTAGGATCGGTTGTCCGGAATAGGTCGTATGCGAACACAGTCTTCCCAAGGAGGAGAGCACATGTCTGGTTCCAAAGCAAAAGAAACTCCCGCGGCGGTCATGAAGACTCCGCAGAGCAACTATAGCGGCAGGGTGGTCGTGGACCCCGTGACGCGTATCGAGGGCCATCTGCGCATCGAATGCGAAGTGGAGAACGGCAAGGTCAAAAATGCCTGGTCGAGCGGTCAGCTTTTCCGCGGCCTAGAAATTATCCTCAAGGGCCGTGACCCGCGCGACGCCCAGCATTTCACCCAACGCGCCTGCGGCGTATGCACCTACGTGCATGCGTTGGCTTCCACGCGCTGTGTCGACCATGCCGTCAAGGTGAACATTCCGCATAATGCTACCATTATCCGCAACCTTGTAATGGGGTCCCAGTTCCTGCACGATCATATCGTGCACTTCTACCATCTGCACGCACTGGACTGGGTGGACGTAACCAGTGCGCTCAAGGCCGATCCCAAGAAGGCGGCCAAAATCGCCAACGACATCTCGCCGAGAAAAACGAAGGCCGGGGATCTCGAAGCAGTACAGAAGAAGCTTAAATCATTCGTGGACAGCGGCCAGCTTGGCATCTTCACCAACGCCTACTTCCTGGGCGGCCACGATGCATACTATCTGCCGCCCGAGGTCAACCTTATCGCCACGGCCCATTACCTCGAGGCTCTACACCTGCAAGTCAAGGCCGCTCGGGCGATGGCCATCTTCGGTGCCAAGAACCCGCACACGCAATTCACCATTGTGGGTGGCGTTACCTGCTATGACAGCCTCAAGCCGGAGAACGTCCAGGCCTTCATCGACCTGTGGCGTGAGACCAAGCAGTTCGTGGATGAGGTCTATATCCCGGACCTGCTGGCCGTAGCCAGCTACTACAAGGATTGGGCCGGCATTGGCGGTACCACAAACTTCCTGGCCTTTGGCGAGTTCCCAAAGCCTGGCGGGGAGTTCGACCTGAGCAGCCGCTATCTGCCGCCGGGCGTTATCCTCAAGCGCGATCTCGCCAACGTGAAGAACTTCGAGCCCAAGGAGATCATGGAGCACGTCAGCCACAGCTGGTATCAGGGCAACGAGGCTTTGCACCCCTACAAAGGCAAGACCGAGCCCAAGTACACCAGCCTGGAGGACAAGGATCGTTACTCATGGATGAAGGCTCCGCGCTATATGGGCGAATCCATGGAGGTCGGTCCTCTGGCCCAGATGCTCGTGGCTTACGGCAAGGGTCAGCCCGAAGTGAAGAAAACCGTGGATATGGTTCTGGAGCGGCTGGGCGTCGGCCCCGAAGCCCTGTTCTCGACTCTGGGCCGCACGGCTGCCCGCGGCATAGAAACAGCTGTTATCGCCGCGGAGATGGAGAACTGGGTTAACCAGTTGCAGGAAAATGTAAGCAAGGGCGATACCAAGATCGCCCAGGAATGGAAGATGCCCAAGAGCGCGCAGGGCGTAGGCTACGTCAATGCCCCTCGCGGAGCACTGAGCCATTGGATTGTCATAGAGGACGGCAAGATCAAGAACTTCCAGCTGGTAGTGCCCTCCACCTGGAACCTTGGCCCGCGTTGCGCCGGAGGCAAGCTGGGTCCAGTGGAAGAGGCCCTCATCGGTACGCCCGTGGCCGATCCCAAGCGACCGGTGGAGCTTCTGCGCACTGTGCACGCATTTGACCCGTGCATTGCTTGCGGCGTGCACGTGATCGATTCCAAAACGAATGAAGTGCACAAATTCAAGGTTCTCTAGGAGATTTTGGAGCTGAATAGTAGACAGGAACCTTGTTGTAAGGCAGGGTTCCTGTCTTTATTTGTGATTGCTCGAAAGGAATAAACATGGTTGAGATAGATAGAAATATTCTTGTCCTTGGTGTGGGCAATATTCTTTTTACCGACGAGGGTGTCGGCGTGCGGCTGGTAGAGCGGCTGCAAGCTAAATACGACTTTTCGGAGAATGTCACGCTCATGGATGGCGGAACACTTGGCACGCGGCTCATGGATCCCATCATGGCCTGTAAGTATCTCGTCGTCGTGGATGCAGTTCTTGGGGACGGTGCTCCGGGCAGCATATACCGGCTCACTGGCGACGACTTGCGCAAGAGTTTGGCTTTCAAAAACTCTTTGCACCAGACCGATCTGGTGGACACGCTCATCTATTGCGATATTCTGGGTAATAGGCCTGAGGCGGTGATTGTCGGAATCGAGCCGCATGATTATAAAACCATGGCCGTGGACCTCTCGGACACTATCCAGGCCCGCATGCCAGACCTCATGGCGGCTGTGCTGGCCGAAGTGGCTAAAGCGGGCGGGAGCTGCACCCTTAAGATGAAGGAGTAAGGCGTAAATGTGCCTGGCTATTCCAGCAAGGATTGAGGAGATCGAGCACGAGATTGCCAAATGCCGCGTGGGCGAGGGTGAAACCTTTATAAAGGCTTCGCTGACGCTATTAGCCGAGGAAGTGGCCGTGGGCGACTACCTCATAGTGCATGCGGGCTTTGCTCTACGCCGTCTCGATGCGAATGAGGCGGAGGAAACATTGCGCATCCTGCGCGACATAGTCCAGCTAATGGAGCCTGTTGATCCGTCCGGCTTGTCGGGATAGGGAGTTTCGCTGTGACAAACGGCAGGCCGCATCTCAAGCCGAGTTGTCCAGGGCGTCCAGCAGTTCAACGACAAGCTTTAGGAAATCTGCCTCAGTGAGGATGCCCACCAGCTTTTGCCCTTCGACTACCGGCAGGCAGCCGAGCTTGCGTGTGAGCATGACATCTGCGGCCTTGCGTATCGGGCAACCAGGCGAAACAACGACCACGTCGGTGATCATTATGCTCGCCAGCGGTATGCCTGCGTCAATCTCCTCCTGAATTGTCATATCAACATCCGCGAAACGAGAAAGGGCTGCGGCAAGAATGTCCCTTTGAGTAACCAATCCCTCAAGGTCGTTTTCGGAGGATACTATAGGGATATGTCGTATCCTCTGGCGCATCATGAGTTCCTTGGCCTGGAGTGCGGAGTCAGTTGCTTTTAATGTGGTCACGCTTTTGGCCATCAAGTCGACAACCTGCATTGATCCCTCCTCCGTATTCTAGTTTATTTTTGGGATTTTACCTGAGCGTTGTCAAGCTGAGGCCTTGCGGAGTACAGGTTGACTTCAGGGTAAAAATTTGCTCCTTCGCCATTGGCGATGAAAGCTGCGACATTCGCGAGCTTCCAATAACGGTTTGGGGGATGAGTTGGATGAGCATTCGAACATCGAGCGGCGCATGATCGACCCGAAATATCGGCGTGAGCGCATGGTCCGGGAACAGCTAGAGGCCAGAGGAATTCGGGATCAGGACGTCCTGCGCGCCATGCGCACCGTGCCCCGGCACCTCTTCGTTCAGGAAGCCTTGGCCTCCCAGGCCTATGATGACCGCCCACAACCCATTGGGCATGGGCAGACCATCTCCCAGCCGTACATTGTGGCCTTCATGACCGAACTCCTCCAAGTCAAACCAGGCATGAAGGTGCTGGAGATCGGCACAGGATCGGGATATCAGGCCGCTGTACTGTCTGAGATGGGTGCCACCGTTCATACCATAGAGCGGGTGCGCGAACTATATGATGCCGCCCGCAAGCTTCTTCTCCAGGACCTCAAGTATGGTCGTATTAAGTTGAGACTGGATGATGGTACACTTGGCTGGCCGCAGGATGCGCCTTTTGACCGCATTTTGGTAACAGCTGGCGGTCCCGAGGTTCCTAAGCCGCTTACCGAGCAGCTGGCCGAAGGAGGCCGCCTGCTTATCCCCGTGGGCGAGCGTCGTCGTAATCAGGAGTTGGTCTTGATCACCAAGGAGAAGGGTGAGTTGCGCGAGGAACGCAAGGGCGGAGTGCTGTTCGTGGATCTCGTGGGACAATACGGATGGTAATGCCTGGACATGCGGCGGCACCATTGTCGGATCGAATCGTGGTATAAACCGACGTTTGGCTTTACTGACTCGACCGGGACCGACCGTATCCGTGAAGCTCTGCTGCTCATGATTATCGACTTAATCACCGTAATGTTCATGGGCGCGGGGGCCTAGAAATCGCATATCACGACCGCTGGTCTGGGCAGCATTGCCACGTAAGCGCGAGTGCGATATGAGTTTCCCTGCTTAGGAAGACCTGTCAAGCCTCCTACGCTTGGGTTAACCGAGGAGTTTGTATGGGGCAGTGTATTGGCTGGCCTCAAGGCAACGAGGAGGGAAAGCCCCATCCCAGGCTTACCCTGCAGGATCAGCGCATCAGCAGCGTCCTGGAGAATATCCGTTACACGATTTTTGTCATGAGCGGCAAAGGCGGAGTGGGTAAGAGTTCCATTTCCGTTAATATTGCCGCGGCGCTTGCTGCCATGGGATATCGAGTCGGGCTTCTGGATGTGGATATCCATGGCCCCAGCGTGCCTAATCTCCTGGCCCTTAAGGGGCAGTTGGAAGTTGAGCATGGCTCCGTCATAAAGCCCAAGCGGTATAATGACAATTTGCACGTTGTTTCCATGGCCTCACTTTTGCGCGATCCGGATCAAGCTGTTCTTTGGCGCGGTCCCATGAAGACCTCGGCCATCAGGCAGTTCATTGCCGACGTGGATTGGGGGCATCTGGATTTCTTGGTGGTGGATTCTCCCCCCGGCACGGGTGACGAGCATATGACCATCCTGAAGCTTATCCCTAATGCGCTGTGCCTCATCGTGACCACTCCCCAGGAGATATCTTTGGCGGATGTGCGTAAGGCAATCAACTTTTTACAATATGCCCAGGCCAATATTTTGGGGGTCGTGGAAAATATGAGCGGGCTTATTTGCCCGCACTGCAACCAGGTGATTGATCTGTTTAAAAAAGGTGGCGGTCGGGAGCTTGCCGAGAGCTATGGGTTACCGTTCCTCGGATCAGTGCCGCTGGATCCTGCCACCGTTGTTGCTGGTGACTTGGGCAAACCCGTTGTCCTGCTTAGGGAGGACACTCCGGCCAAGCAGGCTTTGTTGGAACTGGGCGAGCGTATTGCTCTGGAAGCCGAAAGGAGCCTTGAGGCTGCGGCTATGGCGCCATCTGTCTGAACCAATATACTCCGGGCGAGGATATCTCCCGCGACGTCTACAATCATAATCTATGTTCAACTTACCGAATTCACTGAGTCTGGCGCGTATCGCCACGATACCTTTTATAGTTGTCCTGCTGTATTATCCGTCCAGAATCACTTGTCTGTTAGCCATGCTCGTATTCATGTTGGCCTCTCTGACGGACTTGGTGGATGGTTTCATCGCCCGCCGCTGGAACATCGTAACTACAGTGGGCAAGTTTCTTGATCCACTAGCGGACAAGCTGCTCATTGGCGCTATTCTGATAATGTTGGTCCATCTGGGTTGGATCGAGGCCTGGATATGCATAATCATCATTAGCAGAGAATTGGCAGTTACTGGCCTGCGCGCCATTGCTGCGGATTATGGAATGATCATTGCAGCTGATAGCTTCGGCAAGCTTAAAACGATATTGCAGATTGCGGCGCTTTGCCCGCTTACACTGCATTATCCATGGTTCGGTCTGGACCCGAAGCCAATCGGTATGGTCTGCCTGTATGCGGCACTGGTTTTAACAGTGTTTTCCGGCGGTAAGTATTTTTATGGCTTCTCACGAAATTGGATTAGCAAGGAAACAGCTTGAGCGGCGGATTCATGGCACGGGAACGAGAGGAGCACTCATGATCGACAGCGGCAAACCTCAGAACCTCATGTTTAGGATCACCAACTGCCTGCAAACTATCCTCGAGCTCGAGCCGGAACTCAAGCGGCTGGAGCTTGGTCACATGCTGCTCAAGGAGTTCGGCATACTCAAGGCCTTCTTGCTTAAGGTGGATAAGTTTGATCTTGAGGAGGCGGACGTGCAGCGTATCGAGAATGCCACAGCTAGCTTTCTTGATGAGTTACGTGTGCCGCTGGAGGAGCAGATTGAAGATCGCTCCACTTCCCGTCTTGTCCAATAACTACATGGGTCGCTGATGGTTCGCAAGTTGCTTATCGGCATCCTCTTGCTGGTCAATTGTCTGCTGTTCTATGGCGTTGTGCTTAGTGATAAGGGCCTTTTCTCTCTGCGCCGGATGCGTGTGGAGCGGGATGAATTGGCGGCCGTTACCGATGTGCTCAAGGAGAGCAGCCAGGATCTGAGCCAGGAGATTCTCTTGTTCAAGAAAGGCGGCGAGTACACGGAGCGGATCATCCGAGACAAAACCAATTTCATCAAGGATGATGAAGTGGTCTATATTATCGGTAGTGGAGGCAAGACAGTTGCCGCACCTGGACAGATCGAGCGAGGAATTGGTGGGCAATGACAGAGAAAAGTGAGTTCTATCGCGAGTTATTGCGGATCGACTCTTCATCCAAGGTCTTCTATCCATTGGCAGTGCTTCTCTTCGAGGCTCGCCATTTGGATGAGGCTGCTAAAATTCTTCGCCAGGGACTGACAGCACATGGGGATCACCTGGAGGCGAGACTCCTGCTGGTAGAAACATTGGAACAGCTTGGACTGAATACCGAAGCCGCTGCCGAAGCGGACAAGGCTATCAGCATTCTTTCCAGATTCCCCGCATTTTGGCGTATTTGGGCTTCCCAGGCCGGCAAAGGTTCAAAGGACCTTGCCTTGGCGTTGAATTTCTTGGCTAATCATTTCAAAGGTCAAACCCTGTCTTGGGCGGAACTCATACAGTCGGCTTTTGAAGTTCTCTCTCAAACTCAAGGTCCTTCTGGTAATTTGGAAAAAACTCATGGCAACTTGGCCACAGCTGCCAAGGAGAGTATTCGGACGGAAGCTGAAGTCCAGCCCCAAAAGGTCGAAGAACCACTTCAGGCATACGTTCAGCAGAGGATTAGCGTCGGTCCTTCTTTGGCTGACACGTCCCGCCGAATCATGGAACAGTTTGGCCATCCTGGCGAGAACGCCTCAGGCAATCAGCGAAAGCCAGAACGCAGGTTTGGTGGCTCTCTCCGCACCAGAACCATGGCTGATTTGCTGGCCGCGCAGGGTGATTTCGATGGAGCCGCCGAGATTTACGAGGAGCTTGTGCGGGATGTCGATGACGAGCGGCAAAAGCAGATGCTCGTTGAGACTATCGCTCGTGTCCGAGCCGAAGCAGCTCAAAAGAAGGGCCAGGCACCTTTTGTCAGTAGCCGAAGCATGGACGGACAGGTTCATGATACTTCCTTAAAAAACGTGCTGGATTCATCCGAGCGCCCTCAAGCTAATGACAAGCTCATAGCCCTGCTGGAAAAGTTGGCTCAAGGTCTGGAGGGACGCGCGCAGTCTTGATGCCTTTCCTTGACCCGCCCTGAAGCCGTGTGAGTCGCTGCACTCTTCCCTTGCCGGCTTAGCATTGCACGGCAGACAGAAACGTGACATACCCCGGTTCTGTTTCAATCTTTGCGCCAAGGCCGGCTGATCGGCTTGGCGATATCCTGTGGATAGGCCATGACCAGCATACGTTTGGCATTCGCCGCAAGCCTAATATGCCTCACTCTGGCACTCTCGGGCTGCGGCTGGTGGTACTCACTGACTGAAGGGGCCTCCTCTTTGGTCAATCCGAAGTTGGAGTACCAGGGATACGCACCCTCTGGAGATAAATGGCGTTTGGCGAATCTTTTTGCGCCCGTGGATCAACGCATCCAGGCTTTGACCCGCGAACTTTCCACGATCGAGAGCTTCCCGGCTCCCGAATGGTATGAACGGCTTTTGGCCCGCAACCCATGGCTCACAAGCATCGCGGCGGTGGATGCCCAAGGACAGGTGCTGGGCAGACTGCCCGAAGCGGCCATTATTCCGCTCGATGCAGGACAATTCCTGGAGTTCAAAGCGGATTGGGAACGCGCGACGTTCAAGTCGTTCTTTTTTCAAACCGATTTAGGACCGGAAGTCTGCCTCGTACAGCCTATGTTTCTGCGCAACAAGTGGGTGGGCCTAATAATCGCACAGTTTGACCCGCGAACCTTGCGGCAATTCAGCCCAGTTCCCGATGACTTGACTTTGCTGCATGCCGGTACGCTCCTTTGGCCCTCCACACCAGCCAACGAGGCGGAAATCCTGGTCGGAGTGGACTGGGAGACGACTCTTCGTGACAGGGTGTCAGGCACACTGGAGAAGGAAGGTCGATCCTATACTTGGCTGGCACGCTATATTGGTGATACCTACTTAATTTATGCGGTTCGAAACCGTGATGATGGCTAAATTGACTGCGGATAAGGAGGGGGCGCCTATGCCACAGGTAACGGTTACAGAGCATCTGCTCCTGCATCAAAAGCAATCTCCGTCGGCTACCGGACGATTCACCATGTTGCTCAACGAGCTTATTCTCGCCGGGAAGATCATTTCTCGTGATGTGAACAAAGCCGGGCTCGTGGACATCGTGGGCTTCACCGGCACTGAGAACATACAGGGTGAGAAGGTCAAAAAGCTGGACCGGTTCGCAAATGAGGTGCTCATCCACAGGATGGAGCGGGCTGGCGTGCTTTGCGGCATGGCTTCCGAGGAAAACGCTGACCTTATCCCCATCCGTGATAAATTCCCCAAGGGCGACTATATGCTTCTTTTCGATCCCTTGGACGGCTCGACCAACATCGATGTGAACATCAACGTTGGCACCATTTTCTCCATTCTGCGTAACAAGAATTTTGATGGCTCTGGCGCTTCCCTTAGCGATATGCTTCGACCGGGCGTGGAGCAGGTAGCCGCCGGCTATATCATGTACGGCTCTTCGACAATCCTGGTTTACACTACAGGCAACGGCGTGCATGGCTTCACTCTGGACCCCAGCGTGGGCGAGTTCCTTCTCTCACACCCGAATCTGACCATTCCCGAGAAGGGCAAAATTTACTCGGTCAATGAGGGGTACTGGAACTATTGGGACAAGCCTACACAAGAGATCGTCTCCTGGTTCAAGGACCCTGACGGCAAACGAGGGGCACCCTATAGTCTGCGATACATTGGCTCACTTGTGGCGGATTTTCACCGCACGCTCATCTATGGTGGCATCTTCATGTATCCGGCTGACAACAGGGATCCGGCCAAGTCCAAAGGCAAACTGCGTCTCATGTATGAGGCTTCTCCTCTGGCAATGCTCGCGGAGCAAGCTGGAGGCATGGCTTCCACTGGCAAGAGGCGCATTCTCGACATCGTACCCGAGGACCTGCATCAGCGCGTGCCCCTGTTTATTGGCTCGCGCGACGAGGTGCAGAAAATTCAGGAAACCTACTCCAAGTACGCTGGATGCGCTGTTTAGGCATCGAGACATCCTGCGACGAGACGGCTGTGGCTGTGGTGCACGGTACCCGTCTGCTCGGCCAGAAACTCGCTTCCCAGGCAGACTTGCATGCTTTGTTCGGCGGAGTGGTGCCGGAGATCGCTTCGCGCGAGCACCTGCGGCTCATCCATCCTTTGACTCAGGCATTGTTCAAGGAGACGGGGCTTACCGCAGCTGATATTGACGTGGTAGCCGTGTCCAGAGGCCCAGGCTTGTTGGGTAGCTTATTGGTAGGGCTGGGCTATGCAAAGGGCTTCAGCCTCGCTGCGGGCAAGCCTTTGGTTGGCGTGGACCACTGCCTTGCACATCTTCTGGCTGCAAGCCTGGAGACCGACTTGGAGTTTCCAGCCTTGGGCCTACTGGTTTCGGGCGGGCACACCCAAATATATATTCTGCGTTCTCCTGTGGATTTCGAAATCTTAGGTCGGACCTTGGACGATGCTGCAGGCGAGGCTTTCGATAAAGTGGCTAAGCTGGTCAACTTGCCATATCCCGGTGGGCAGTACATAGACCGCCTCGCCATGTCGGCCGAGCCTGACCCAAAATTGTTTCCCAAGCCTTATCTGGATAATCAGAATCTCGATTTCAGCTTCAGCGGTTTGAAGACGGCCGTGGCGACCCGAGTAGCAGCCAATCCGCATTTGCGCCTCGACCGCATGTCAGGCACCAGTCAGATAGAGGCTAATGCTGAGCTGGCGGTTATGCTGGCTTCCTTCAACTTGGCAGTTGCCGAGACGCTACGTATTAAGCTCCAACGTGCTTTGAACAGTGTCGGCAAGGTGCGGTCGGTCATCGTGGCTGGTGGAGTAGCGGCCAACACTCTGGTCAGGCAGTTCATGACCGAAATGGCCCTGGCGAATGGGGTGAACTTACGGATGCCTAGCCCATGGCTATGCACGGATAATGCGGCCATGGTGGCTTCTGCTGGTCTACAGATTTATTGCCGAGGCTTTGTCCATGATCAGCGTTTGGAAGCCGTGCCGCGCGGAAAGGCCGTGCCCCGGGATTATATACAGTTATCCAGGTCCCTGTGCGAGAGCGGTCCGATGATTTGATGCTGCCGAGAATAGCGTTTTTTTGATCGTCGGGTTGACAGGAATAAGTTGTGATAATAACGTCTTATTGGGTAAAAGTCGTGTAGCTTGGTCCTTTTTTCCGGTGGATGCCATCAATTGCTTGAAGATGGCCGCTTCGGTATAGTGATTGAGTGAATGCCATTAGTTGCGATACGTCCAACTAAAAAGGAGTGAGATATGGCTGGTCAGGTTATGGACAGCAACTTCGAGTCTGAGGTTCTCAAGTGCGATTTACCAGTCCTCGTAGATTTTTGGGCCCCTTGGTGTGGTCCGTGTCGTGCTCTTGGACCCGTTATTGAGGAACTGGCCAACGAGTATACAGGCCAGGTCAAGATCGTAAAGATGAACGTGGACGAGAACCCCAATACACCTGGGAAATTTGGCATCCGCGCCATCCCGACTCTTATTCTTTTCAAGAATGGAGAAGTGCTCGATCAGGTTACTGGAGCCGTATCCAAGAGCAGCATCAAGGATATGATCAGCAAGAAGGTCTCCAAGTAAATGAAGAGGTTTGATGCCGTTGTCATTGGGGGCGGACCGGCGGGAATGACGGCCGCCCTATATTTTTTGCGCTCGGGAATTCAGGTGGCCTTCGTAGAGAAACTCTCTCATGGCGGCCAAATGCTCCTGACCGAGCGGATCGACAACTACCCAGCCTTCCCAGGCGGGGCGTTCTCTTTCGAGTTGGCCGACCGCATGTTGGAGCAGCTTAAAGAATATGCAAACGGCACGTATGCGTACCTCAATGATGAAGTAAGGGCTATTGAGCCGGGACAAGGCGAGCATCGCGTTCTCGTGGGAGAGGAATGGATAGCCGCGCGTAGCGTGGTCATCTGCACCGGTGCGCGTTATAAGAAATTAGGCTTGCCGAGTGAGAAACGGCTCATGGGCCGTGGTGTGTCTTATTGCGCTCTTTGTGACGGCAACTTCTTTCGCGATCAGGTTGTGGCAGTCATTGGCGGCGGCAATTCCGCACTTGAAGAAGCATTATATCTCACTCGTTTGGTGAAGAAACTATATCTTCTTCACCGCCGCGAAGATTTCCGCGGGGCCAAATGCTACCAAGACAAGTGCGTTATCAATCCCAAAATCGAAATCCTGCGTAGCTCCGTGGTCGAAGAGATACTCGGCGAAGACCGGGTTGATGGCATACGGATTCGCGATCTCAAGAAAGGTCAGACGCGAACCATCAATGTGGATGGAGTGTTCGTGTTCGTTGGTTTTGAACCTGTGCATGGTTTCCTGCCCCAAAGTATGGAACTGGACAGGGCGGAATTCATCGTTACCGATCAGGAATGCCGGACCAGCATTCCTGGAATCTTCGCTGCGGGCGATGTGCGCTCCAAACTTTGCCGGCAGGTGGCCACAGCCGTCGGAGACGGTGCCACGGCTGCTACGGCAGCCATGTCCTATCTGGAAGGCGAGCATGCTTCGTAGGTACTTTTTTATCTTTACTGCTTGCGCACTTATTGCGGCATCCTCCGGTTGTGGTGTCATCGATTATTTTTTTATACCCACTCCTGAGGAAACGGCCCTTGAACTCTTCCAGGCCGGCCAGGAAGAAATGGCCCAGGAGGATTGGGCTGACGCTGTGGAGTATTTTACTAAATTACGGGACCGGTTCCCATTTAGCCCTTATACCGTGCAGGCCGAGCTGCTCCTGGCCAACTCGCATTTCAATGACGGCAAGTATGCCGAGGCCCTACAAGCCTACAAGGAATTCGAGTCTCTGCACCCCAGTGATCCTCGTATACCGTATGTGCTCTTCCAAATCGGCATGGCCAACTACAAAAGCATGGGCTCCATCGACAAGCCACAGCACCAGGCAGCCGAAGCAGTCGAGTTTTTTAGGCGACTCATCCAAAGCTATCCCGATTCCGAGTTTGCGCCTAAGGCCAAAGATCATCTGTTGCTAGCCAGGCGTCGGCTTGCCGAGCATGAGCTGTTCGTTGCCGATTTCTATTGGCGCGCTGAGAGATTTGGCTCTGCCTGGGAGCGTTATTCTTTTGTAGTCGAGCAATACAAGGATATTGCCGATGTGGCGGCCTATGCTGAGAAGCGCTCGCAGTTGGCCTTCCTCGAACGCCAGCAAAGGTCAGCCGAACAGGCTCGTACTGAGAAGCACGGAAGTTGGAAAGATTGGTTTAATTGGCTCTGATGATCGGAGTGATGTAAACGAGGCGGCCTGCGGGCCGCTTTTTTAACATGTCCGTTAGGCCATTCATCGGGAACAGCTATGGATCATAAGAGCTGCCTGCCTGAAGAGCTCGAAGCGCATGCGATCGACGATGAGCGATTTGCCCAGGCATACGAGGCTGCAGGCGACAGACAACGTTCCGTGCTCAAATCTCTTATCGCAGCCCTATGGCATTTGCATGCTCCCAAGCGCGTGCGTTCGGAAATGCATGAGTTAGGCTGGGAGCAGGGGGGAGGGGTATTGCTCCTAACCCGGCCGCTTTCATGGACCATTCTTTGCGTCGATGCCTCGACAGCATCGCCGGGATTGGTTCTGTCCGCGCTCATGCCCGCCCTCACCTCGGGCGTATCGGAAATCGCGGTGATCGGCATAGGCATTGGCGCACTCACGCACCCTGTATTGACCGCCTTGGAATTGGCTGGTCAGGAGCGGGTATTCGAGCTGCAGGCACCCGAAGCGACCTTGTTGGCCAGGAGTGTAGCTCCTGCGCACTCCGGGATTATCATGTGCCTGGGACATGACGCGCAAGCTGCCTTCGCGAATGCACGATTGCCTATGTGGAGCCCCAAACCCAGGGCTGATGGACAAGATTGCCCGTCAGGTTTCTCGCTTGGGGTATTTCTGGAGGAAGAGCAAGAGTATACTAAACAATTTAAGCTCGATATCGACTATCTACTGCCGGGAGTGGCGATCGAGTGGTGGAGTCCCTCGGGCAAGCTTGGTCCAAGCAAAGCTCAGCGTCGGGCAGGGGATTTCCCCTGTTTTGGAAAAAATTGCTTTGACGCCGTGCTGGTTCCGCAGCGCTTCTGTCGTCTGGCGCTGGAGACCTTTCCGGTTGTGCTCGGCCTTGACCGCGCTGGACATTGGCTCTGGCCTGGTTTGACAGATGACCACTTCCGTCTGCGCCATTCGGCCATGTTTTGAGTCTATTTCGCATTCATTGCATTAGCCAGGAAGTATCATGAGTAAAAAGATTCCCAGCGGAAAGAGCGAATTGGAATCGCTGCGGAATATTGGCATTATCGCCCATATAGATGCGGGCAAGACGACTCTCACGGAGCGTATTCTTTTTTACACGCATAGAATACATCGCATGGGCGAGGTCCATGACGGCACAGCGACCATGGATTACATGCCCGAGGAGCAGGAACGCGGCATAACAATAACTTCTGCGTGCACAACATGCTTGTGGAAGGGTAAACGTATCAACATTATCGACACGCCGGGACATGTGGACTTCACTATTGAAGTAGAGCGGTCGCTACGTGTGTTGGATGGTGCTGTCGGCGTGTTCTGCGGCGTAGGCGGAGTCGAGCCCCAGTCCGAAACGGTCTGGCGCCAGTCCGAACGCTATGGTGTACCCAAGCTGGCCTTCATAAACAAGATGGATCGCTTAGGTGCGGATTTTCAGGGCGTGCTCGATCAGATGCGGCAAAAGCTCGGAGCCAAGCCCTTACCCCTAGTTATACCTGACGATGGAGGCGAAGATTTCAAGGCTTTGTTCGATGTGCTGCATATGAAACTGCTGCGCTTTGAAAATCAAAGTCAGGGCGAGCATTACGAAGTCCAGGAATTAGATGCGGAACAGATCGCTCGCGTTCAACCTTGGCGAGAGCGCTTGATCGAGGCTGTCGCTGATGAGGACGATGACATCCTACAGAGCTACCTCTCAGGCGAGGATCTATCCGAGGAGCGACTGGAGGCGGCAATTCGCGCTGCCACACTGAGCTTGCGGATCGTGCCAGTCTATGCTGGTTCGGCGTTGAAGAATATTGGCGTGCAACCATTGCTGGATGGTATATTAGCCTTCCTGCCGTCACCTTTGGATGTTCCGCCAGCCATAGGTGTGGATCCCCAAACTAAGGCTAAGAAGTATTTCCAGACTTCCGCATCAGAGCCGCTCTCTGCGTTGGCTTTCAAGGTAAGCATGGAGAGCGGCCGCAAGCTTGTGCTCATGCGCATCTACTCGGGCGTGCTAAATGAGGGGCAAGAGGTCTGGAACGCCACTCAAGGCCAAGTTGAGCGCGTTGCGCGCCTATTCCATCTTCATGCTGGCCGCAAAGAGAAGCTTGAGAGGGCTACTGCCGGAGATATCGTTGCCGCAGCAGGACTGCGTCTGACTAAGACCGGAGATACGCTATGCACCAAGGATGCTCCGCTGATTTTGGAAAGCATCGGCGAGTACAAGCCTGTTATTTCCCTAGCCATTGAGCCGCGTAATGCAGAAGAGGCCGAGCGGCTTGAACTGGCCCTAGACCATTATTTGCAGGAGGATCCCACGCTCCACCTCGAGAAGGATGAGGCCACGGAGCAACTTGTCCTTTCGGGTATGGGAGAGCTTCATCTGGAGGTCGTGCTGGATCGCTTGCGCCGAGAGTATAGTCTACAGCCGCGCAGCGGCAAGCCGCAAGTGGTCTACCAAGAGACAGTTACGATGCACGTCGAAACTGAAGCAGAATTCCGGCGTGAACTCGGCGATATCATTCACCACGGTTTTGTGCGTTTGGAGATCGAGCCCTTGCCGCGAGACAAGACCAACGAAGTTTTTTTAGCCTTTGATACCGCTCAATGGCACCAAACTGTCGCGGAATCTGTGTATGGAGGTGTCGCTGATGGTCTACAAAGCGGTGTGCTCAAGGGTCATCCCGTACAAAACGTAAAGATCAGGGTACTTGAGTTACGAAAGCGGGAAGGGGAATCCACGCCGGTAGGTTTCCGGATGGCTGCCTCCATGGCCTTACGCAAGGCCATGCAAATGGCCAAGCCTATGTTGCTGGAGCCCATCATGGATATCGAGATCACTGTGCCCGGCGACTTTGTAGGTGATGTTATGGGCCTGCTCGGTGCTAAGAACGCACGAATCGAAAACCTTTTTGACCGGGCCGGACAGAAGACGGTCAAGGCGCTAGCCCCATTGCGCAAGCTTTTTGGCTTCTCCACGGACTTGCGCTCGGCCACCCAGGGCCGAGCCGGTCTCATGATGAAATTCTCGCGCTTTGACGTGTTGACCTGATAGCTTGGCCGGACGTCCCATGAACGTAATTTTTAATCTTAAGCGCCTAGTAAGATATAATTATCTTAAAGTACTTAGGCTCAAGACATCCTCACACAGCATAGCCCTGGGCTTGGCGCTAGGTGTATATGGCGGGTGCTTGCCTGCTCTGCCCGGTCTACCGCTGCAGAGCATCATTGGCTTGCTGCTCGCGTTCATTTTTCGGGCCAGCAAAATCGCTGCACTGGTGGGAACTTGGATATCTAACCCTTTAAATTGGTTTGTTTTTTATTGGGCTGAGTATAAGATCGGTCGTCTGATCATTCCCGTGAATATAAGGATCGATCCCCTGTCGATGAACATTCAGGATTTTGTCTCCGTTGGCATGAAAGGCGTCCTGGTCCTGTTGATTGGAGGGGCCATTCTTGGTCTCCCGCTGGGGCTGCTGACTTATATTGTTTCCCTGCCTCTCATCCGCAACTATCGCAGGCGCCGAGCCTTGCGACTGTTGCGTAAGCGGACAAGTCTATCCTAACTAACGCTGCGAGCTGGTCCGAGCCAACCTCTACCCACATGCGTTCCTTGCGCTAAGCCCTCACAATCCGTAAACATGACGGAAGGTTTTTCAGCTTGCAGCAGGAGGCATGATGGAAGGCGGCTCCAAGCGATTAGTGGTGGTGTCCAACCGATTGCCCGTGGCCCTGAGCAATGAAGGCGGACGGTGGGTCATTAAGCCTGGTGGGGGCGGCTTGGTCACGGCTCTGGCTCCAGTGCTCAAGAATCGAGGCGGACTATGGATCGGCTGGTCCGGCGCCAAGGGTGAGGTGGACATTGTTGACCCTCTGGCAGAATTTTCCCGCGAGGCCGGTTATTCGTTGCATCCCGTATACCTTACGGAAGAAGAGGTCGCCGGCTATTATCATGGCTTTTCCAACGAGGTCATCTGGCCTCTTTTTCATGACTTTCAATCGCGGTGCAATTTCAATCCTACATATTGGCGCAGCTATCTTGATGCAAATCTAAAGTTTGCTGAAGTTGTTGTCCGCTTCAGCCGTGACTCCGACTACATATGGGTCCATGATTATCACCTGATGCATTTGGCTTTCATGCTGCGCAATATGGGAGTACCGCGAAGTTGTGGGTTTTTCCTTCACATTCCTTTCCCACCTCCGGATATCTTCCTTAAGCTGCCGTGGCGGGCCAAAATCGTGCGCTCGCTTCTGGAGTATGATTTAGTGGGATTCCAGACCGGGCGCGATCGTAGCAACTTCATCAGTTGCTTGAGGGCCTTATTGCCTGAAGCAAGCATTAGCGGGCGAGGCAACGAGGTGCGGGTTACGCTTTTGGGCCGTACGTCAAGGCTAGGGGCCTTTCCCATCAGTATCGATTTCAATGCCTTTGCGAACATGGCTTCGTCAGGCGAGGTAGCCCAGAAAACCAAGGACTTTCGTGACGCTTTGCGCCAACGCAAGATTCTTTTAGGCGTAGACAGGCTTGACTATACCAAGGGCATTCCCCAACGTATTGAGGCCATACGACAACTGCTCATCAAGTTTCCGGATCTACGGGAAAGGTTTTCGTTCGTTCAACTAGCTGTGCCCAGCCGTGAAGAGATCCCAGAATATAATGCCCTGAAAATAGAGATCGAACGCCTAGTGGGTGAGGTTAACGGACAGTTCGCTCAACCTGGATGGGTTCCTATTCAGTATTTATACCGATCCTTGCCGCGCGCAGACTTGGTAGCATATTACCGGGCGGCGGATATAGCCTTGGTTACACCTTTGCGTGATGGAATGAACTTGGTGGCCAAAGAGTATTGCGCAAGCAATGTCTCGGAGACTGGCGTACTCATACTAAGTGAGTTCGCCGGCGCCGCAGGTCAACTTCAAAAAAACGGGGCAAAACTGGTCAACCCGCATGATGTAGAAGGCGTGGCCAAGGTCATCCACAAAGCATTCCATACGGATATTGCCGATCACCGAAGGAATATGCACCGATTGCGCGATTCGATCCGCAAGGCAGACATCTTCTGGTGGGTAGATTCTTTCCTTCAGAATGCTTTTTCCCGTCATCTCAACGATTTTCCACCTCTGGAAGGCGTAAGCTTCCACTCTTAAAGGCGTAATTGAATGCGAGCAGCAGATGGCAAGCCTTTTGCCAAGCGTAGCCTTGGGCAGAATTTTTTGCAGGATGAGAACATCGCCCGTAAGATAGTCGCCGCCCTGGAGTTGCAGGAAGGCGATACCGTAGTGGAGATCGGCCCAGGGCGCGGAGCCCTCACGCGCTGGCTGGATGAGTCTCCGGCTCAGAGGGTATTGGCCCTTGAAAAGGACAAGGACTTGGCGCAGCAGCTTGGCATGGTTCATCCTCGAGTGGAAATAGTAGTTACGGACGCTTTGCGCTACTCCTGGGAGGAGTTGGCTGGCTTTGAGTCCCTAAAGTATATCGGAAATTTGCCGTATAATATTGCATCACCTTTGATGTGGGAGATCGTGAGCCGGTCACCACGTTACTCAAGAGCGGTTTTCATGGTCCAGCACGAAGTCGGGCTCCGGTTAACTGCATGCCCGGGAAACAAAAGTTACGGAGCCTTGAGCGCCTGGATCCAGAGTTTTGCTAATGTGCGCTATCTTTTTCGTGTGCCGCCGCAAGTCTTCCGTCCCAAGCCCAAGGTGGATTCGGCTGTTTTATGCTTTGAGCCTTTGACGAAGGAAATTCGGCCTACGCACCCAGCATTGCTGGCTAAATTATTGCATATTTGCTTTCAAAAACGGCGTAAGCAATTGCGCAACATTCTGCGGGATTGGTGGGGCGAAAGGGTAGGGACTAGTGCGGGCGAGTTTATAAAGTTGGCCGAAGCCAGGCCCGAGGAGTTGACTCCGAAGGAATTTCAGCGACTAGCTCTACTTATTTGGGGAGACGAGTGATCTATTTGTTGTAGACATATCCATTCTCCCCAAAAAAAGATTGATCTGTTAGAAGCCTTAATTTATGGGCATTTCGGCTGGACAGGGGAAAAGCATTAATTTAATGCTTTGTGGGTCGCAGGTTAGGATTGGTGATTTTGCCCTCTCCAAATTGACGCTGCTCAAGTATCGACAATCATGCTGAAGGGCTTTGGCCCAAGAATGAATTCTATACGCAAGGTTGTAACGATTGTGGAATTTGGACCGGAATATGGATGGTCCGTTGTGCTAAGCAAAAGAGGAGGAGAGGACTCATGACCAAGGCTGATCTGGTTGCCAAGATTTCTGAAAAGGCTGCAATTTCCAAGGCCGAAGCTGAGCGAGCTCTGAATGCATTTCTTGATGCCGTGGGGAGCACTCTTGTAGGCGAAGGCAAATTGACGCTGACCGGCTTTGGCACCTTCGCGGTGGAAGAACGCAAGGAGCGCACTGGTCGCAATCCGCGCACTGGCGAAGAAATCAAGATTCCCGCGACAAAGGTTGTTAAGTTCCGTCCCGGGAAACTGCTTAAAGACGCCGTCAAGTAAATCGGAGCGTTTCTATGTGGATGATACATGGTGAGACTGTTCAGAGTTCGCTTCCTCAGGATCTTCCCTGGTGGCAGCCGGACCATGCCATTTTCTTTGGTGTGCTTTACGCTGTCTTAGGCGTGATCGGCACTGGCATGGCCGTCGCCATTTTCAAATCTTGGTGGGATACGCTCCACCCCAGGCACTAGATAAGACATCGCGTGCTTGTTCACGGGGGAAGCATCAGACCTGTCCTTTAAAGTGAACTGCGCCTGGCAGCAATTATGAAAGCGGTTCAGTTTCGGGCGTGGATTCATCCCGGTGATACAAGCGTGCCCGTCAAGCATTGGAAAGCAGATTTTGTCTGCACGGCTGTCGGGTATAGTGATAGTCGCCTATAATTTTAGGCTGGTCAGTCGTGGGCGGACTCTCGATATGAGGGTCCGCCCACCCATCTAAGCAATGGGTCTTTTTCCCTTTTGGAAAAAGAACTTGCCTTTCATTTCATCTCTACTTATATTGCCTGTCTTGCCAAGTTGCGGTGCGACTGTAGCTTGGAGTTATATGAGAAGGGGGTGATGTTTTTGCCCGGAGTCATCCTTGAAGATGGTGATAACTTCGATATTTCCCTGCGTCGCTTCAAGAAGCAGGTAGAAAAGGCCGGCGTGCTCTCGGAGCTCAAGAAGCGCCAGCATTTTGAGAAGCCCAGCGTGCAGCTCAAGAAGAAGAAGGCGGCCGCGAGAAAGCGCCTGCTGAAAAAACTCAGAAAGATGAATATGTCCTAATGTCTATTGCAAAACAGATAGAACAGGACTTCGTTACGGCCTACAAGGCTAAAGAACAGCTCAGGGTGGCTGTCTTGAGAATGCTCAAGACAGCCATTAAGAATCGCCATGTGGAGCTAATGCGAGAGTTGTCTGATGATGAGATTCTCGATGTCATCATCAAACAGGTTAAGCAGCGCCAGGAAGCGGAAGAGCAGTTCAGAGCCGCGAACCGTGCCGAACTCGCCGATAAGGAGTCGGCTGAGGCTGACATCCTCAGGTCGTATCTCCCCGCACAACTCTCCAGGGAAGAATTGGCAGCCCTTGTGGATAAGATCGTCATTGACCTTGGTGCCTCCGGCTTGAAGGATATGGGCCGAGTCATGAAGGCGATCATGGACAGTCACAAAGGCAGAGTGGACGGCAAGGCCGTCAGCGAGCTGGTCAAGGCTCGTCTTTCCTGATCACCGCAACACAAGCGTTGCCCATGGAATCCAGAACCCTCCAGTTGCTGGAGTTCCCCAAGGTCCTCGACCATCTTGCCCGCTTTGCACATTCGGTGCCTGGCCAAAATGCCTGTTTGGCGATTGGTCCGGTTGCTGACGCGCAGAGCCAGGCAGAGCTTGCCGAACTGCTGGATCAATTTATTGCATTCCGGCGTGAGAGCGGCTTCGCACTAGCAGGTTTCGAGGATTTGGGGGGGCTGTTGGCCTTTGCCAAGGGGGCCGAGAGCATCCTTGATCTCGACGCCTGCTTCGCTCTGGCCGAAACTTTAGGGTTAGCTCGTTCTGCGCGCGAAGCCGTGCGGGGTTACTCCGAACGCCCTTGGGCGCAGCTTCTGGGGCTTGCCCTAGGATGTCCCTGGCCTGAGTTGACCTGGGCAGGCCTCAAGCGTTGCATGGGGGCGGACGGCCGCCTTAAAGACGAAAGTTCTCCCGAACTGTTCACCGTGCGTCAGGAAATCCGGCGCATCAATCAGACCTGTACCAAAAAAGTCAAGGACTTCCTGCAGAAGGAGAATCTCTCCGCATTTTTGCAGGACGACTTCATGACTGTATCCTCCGATCGCTACGTTCTTCCGCTCAAGACGAACTTCAAGGGCCGACTGCAAGGCATCATTCACGACTATTCCCAGACAGGTGAAACCTGCTACTTCGAGCCCATGTTTCTTGTGGACCTGAACAATGAACTTCAGGGACTGCGCCGCGAGGAACGAGAGGCCGAGCGGGCCGTGCTTCGAATGCTCACCGATTTGGTGCGTCGGGAGATGGATGCCGTGCAGGGCGTGTTCCGTTTCCTTGTTCAGTTTGACGTTCTGCAGGCCAAATATGCCTTGGCCGAGGCCTTGGGCGGCAGACCTTTGCGCGCGGATCAGGGGAAGGGATTGCATCTGCGCAATGCGCGCCATCCGCTGCTTGTCCTAGGCGGAGATCCTGTGGTGCCCATTGATATTGGTCTGACCGGGGACGAGTACGCGCTTATCGTCAGCGGCGGAAACGCCGGCGGCAAAACAGTCTGTCTTAAAACCTTGGGCCTTCTCTCAGCCATGGTTTTGGCCGGCCTGCCAGTTTCGGTCGATGAAGGCAGCGTCATGCCCTTTTGGGAGAAAATTTTTGCTTTTCTGGGCGACGAACAGAGCATTGAGGCCCATTTGAGCACCTTCACTGCCCAGATCCGTTCCCTGGCTTCGATCTGGGAGCGCATCGACGAGTGCACGCTGATCATCCTCGACGAGTTCGGTGCCGGCACTGATCCGGCACAAGGAGCGGCGCTGGCCCAGGCCGTGGTGGACAGCCTCATGGAGCGCAAGGCGCGTGTTGCCGTGGCGACGCACTTTCCTGCCCTCAAGATTTATGGCATGAGCCGCGAAGGTGTGCGCTCCGCCAGCGTACTTTTTGATCCCAAATCCAAAAAGCCTCTCTACAAACTTGCATACGACCAGGTGGGTACCTCCCTGGCGCTGGATGTGGCTCGCGAGCATGGCTTGCCTGCCGAGATCGTGAGCAGGGCGGAGCAATATCTGCTCTTGGAAGGGCAGGACACTTCGCGGCTCATGGATCGTCTGAACACCGTGGCCGTGGAGAAGGAAAAAGAGCTTGAGGCGCTCCGGCGTGAGAGACGCAGTTTGGTCGAGAAGGAATCCCGGCTCAAGGAGCGCTTCGAGCAGGAACGCCGCAAGCTCCTGCAGAACGTGCAAACCGAGTCACAGCGCATTGTTCGTGAATGGCAGGAAGGTAAGGTAAGTCGCAAGAAGGTCCAGCAGGACCTTACGGAACTGCGCAGGCAACTGGCCGCGCCTGAAACAGGGCTAGAAGAGCGCGAATTGACTTTTGAAGATATTCAGCCGGGCATGAGCGTGCATTATGCCGTTTGGAACAAGCGCGGCACGGTCCTGGAAAAAGATACGCGTCGTCGTCAGGTCAAAATAGACTTGAGTGGTGTCTCCTTATGGGCGGATGCCAAGGATATATCGGTAGCCGCACAGGCTGGCCGCGGCACATCTTCGCCTGTCCGTCAAACGCCCTCCGAGCTCGCTGCCGAGCCTGGCTTTACCTTGAGCCTTGATCTGCGGGGACAACGCAGTGATGTTGCCATTGGCGAGTTGTCGCGCTTCCTGGATCAGGCCATCCTGCGTGGAGCCAAGGGCGTGGAGGTCATCCACGGTCGCGGAACGGGAGCCCTGCGCAAAGAAGTGCACGAATTTCTGCGTCGTTTTCCCGTGGTGCAGTCCTTCAGGCTGGCCTCGGAAGAAGAAGGCGGCGACGGCAAGACCCTGGTGGAGATAAAATAAAGAGACTATCCCCGGCATGACCGTGAGGCCGACCTTGCCAACCCCGGGACCATGCTTAGTTTTTGCATCGTGCGAAAGCAGAGGCGAGTATGGGCATAGATCAGGGGATTATACAAAATATCAAGTCGCGCTTGGACATGGTAGAGATCGTCAGGCGTTACGTTGACCTGAAGCCCATGTCGGGCCGGTTTGTGGCTCCATGCCCATTTCATCAGGAAACCAAGCCGTCTTTCTCAGTCAATCCAGAGCTTGGGTTTTACTATTGCTTCGGTTGCCAAGCCTCGGGCGATGTTTTCGACTTCTACGCCCGCATGAATGGCCTGGAGTTCCGTGAGGCGCTGGAAGCACTGGCGGAGGAAGCTGGCGTTTCCCTGCGCGATGAAAAGCCCGACCCGCTGGCAGGGCGCAAGAAACAGCTCAAGAAGACATGCCTAGACATGCATGCCCTGGCTTGCGACTACTTCCGAGGCATGCTTGGATCGCCCGCAGGCAAGGACGCTCGCGAGTATTTGGCCCGGCGCACGCTTGCCGCCGAAATGGTCGATGGGTTCAGTTTGGGCTGTTCAGACGAGGATTGGCAAGGACTGCAGAACTTTCTGCAGAAAAAGGGCTTTTCGCCCGCCCAGGCTGTGGAAGCCGGCCTGCTTTCGCGAAATGACGCAGGCCGCACCTATGATCGTTTTCGTGGTCGTTTGATCTTTCCCATCCACGATCTTGCCGGCAGGATCATCGCTTTTGGCGGCCGTATCATCAAAGATGGCGAGCCTAAGTACCTGAACTCCAGCGACTCGCCCATCTACACCAAGGGCGAGCATCTGTATGGATTATATCAGGCGAGGCCCGCCATTTCCAAGAGTCGTCGGGTGCTTCTTACCGAAGGTTACGTGGATGTGCTCTCTCTGCACCAATACGGCTTCCGTGAAGCCGTGGGCGTTCTTGGTACAGCGCTGACCGCTGATCAGGTCAAACGTCTGGGTTCGTTATGCAGAGAAGTTGTGCTTGTTTTTGATGGCGATAACGCTGGACGCAAGGCAGCTTTGCGTAGCGCCGAGATGATTTTGGCGCAAGGGTTGACCTGTCGTGTGGTGCTCCTACCTGAAGGGCAGGATGCCGATGATCTGTTGCGCCAGTCCGGAGCCGAGGCGTTTGCAAAGCTTCTTGGGCAGGCAGGGGATGGTTTCACCTACTGCGCGGAATGCGTGCGTGCCACTGGATCGGCTCGCGAGGTCATGGACTTTGCGAGGCGTTTTTTGCGCGGGTTGCGTGATCCAGCCTGGAAGGCTTTCTATCTGCCGAAGTTGGCCGAGAATCTGGCGCTTGCGGAGAGTGAGTTGCGGCAGGCGATCGCCAGCGAGAGAGAGGAGCGCCCGAGCGGCAATAATCCTGTGGGGGTCAAGACACAGGTTAAGAATCTGCCGGGACTGCCGATAAAACGCCCAGTGGGGCAGGCTAGAAGTGTCGAGGAACAACGAGACGAGCAGATATTGCAGTTCGCGATCTGCTTTCCTCGCTATCGGCAGCTTCTGATTGAGAAAGAAATGCATCTTGGTTTGACGAATGAGTGGTCACGCCGGCTTTGGGGCACAATCGCCAGCCACTCTGATCAGGATGATGCATACCTGTATTCCGTACTAGATGAAAACGAGCGGCAAATCTGGGCCCGCTTGGCAGCAACTTCAAAGATAAAACCTGAAGAAGCTGAAGGGGAATTCAAGGAAGTGTGCCGCTTCCTTGAAGGCGCAAACTGGAACGAGAGACGAGCCAGTATGGTTGCGGCGATGAATGATGCCCGCAAACGTGGTGACACTGCAGAAGCCGACCGGCTATTCCATATCTTCCGGGAGCTCTTTTTAGGGAGGATCGATGAGCAATCTTAAGGAAATTCAGCAGATCAAGACCCTCATCGCCCAGGGTAAGCAGAAGGGGTTCCTGACCTTCAAGGAATTGAACAGCGCTTTGCCGTCGGAGGTCAACAATCCCGAGCAGATCGAAGAGATCATTTCCATATTCGATCAGCTCGAGATCGCCATTGTCGACTCGGAAAAAGAAGGCAAGAAGCTGCAGATCCTTTCCGCCGATTCCGAGTCGGAGGAGGTGGACGTCGATGCCGCCTCGGTCATTGAGATCGCCGGAAACGATGAAGATGCCGCGGACTACGCCTCGCGCAGCACCGATCCGGTGCGTATGTACCTGCGCGAGATGGGTTCCGTGCCGTTGTTGGATCGCGAGGGCGAGGTCGTTATTGCCAAGAAGATTGAGTCTGGCGAACTGGACGTTCTTTATGCCCTTGTGGAAGTTCCAGTGGCCGTGGAGGAGCTTGTCCAAGTTGGCAAGGACCTCAAGGACAGCCGCATCAAACTTAAGGATGTGGTCAAGACCATTGAGGAGGACGACCCGAGCGAGGATGAGATGAACCAGCGCCAGCGCGTCATCTTCCTCCTTGACGAAATCAAGGCCAGCTTCAAGAAGAAGCGCAAGATCTACACCAAGCTGGATCAGTGCGCCACGCTGGATCGCCGCGTATTCAGCCTGCAAATGGAAATAGTGAGCTTCAAGGAAGAGGTCGTCCAGAAGCTCCGCGAGATCAAGCTCGAAAAGACACTTATCGACCGGGTCATCGAAACCGTCGAAGACTACGTGCGTCAGATGCATAACTGCCAGCGCGACCTGGCGGCCTACATCATGTCCACGGGCAAGACCCAGAGTGAGATCCGTGATCTGTTCCGCAGGGTGGACGACCGCACGCTCAATCCCCTTAACGCGGCTGAGGCGTTGGGGCTGACCGTGGAGGAGTTCTTCTCCTATAAGGAGATGCTCGCCGGTAAGATGGAGATTCTTGTCCGTCTGCAGGAGAAGTGCTGCCACCAGGTCTCGGAGCTGGAGGAAGTACTTTGGCGTATAAGGCGCGGTAACGAGAATGCCTCCAGAGCCAAGAGAGAACTCATTCGCGCCAACCTCCGCCTCGTTGTGTCCATCGCCAAGAAGTACACCAACCGCGGCCTGCAGTTCCTGGATCTTATTCAAGAAGGCAACATCGGTTTGATGAAGGCCGTGGACAAATTTGAATACCAGCGCGGCTACAAGTTCTCCACCTATGCGACCTGGTGGATACGCCAAGCCATAACTCGCGCCATAGCCGACCAGGCTCGCACCATCCGCATCCCTGTGCATATGATCGAGACCATCAACAAGCTCATCCGCACCTCCCGCTACCTTGTTCAGGAGCTTGGCCGCGATCCTACGCCCGAGGAGATTGCCGAGCGCATGGACTATCCCATCGAGAAGGTCAAGAAAGTGCTCAAGATCGCCAAGGAACCAATATCCTTGGAGACTCCCATCGGCGACGAGGAGGACTCCAGCCTGGGTGATTTCATTGAGGACAAGAAGGCCGTGGCACCTGCCGAAGAAGTGGTCAACACCAAGCTTTCTGAACAGATCGGCAAGGTCCTCTCCGACTTGACTCCCCGAGAGGAGCAAGTGCTTCGCAAACGGTTTGGCATAGGCGAAAAGTCGGACCATACGTTGGAAGAAGTCGGCAAGCTTTTCAATGTCACCCGCGAGCGTATTCGTCAGATCGAGGCTAAAGCTCTACGCAAGCTTCGGCATCCCGTGCGTAGTCAGATATTGCGCTCCTATTATGAAAGCTGACATGTAGATCCTTCTGGTCTTATTTTTGAGTCTAGCAGAGAAAGGCGGCTTTGGCCGCCTTTCTCTTATTGAATTACAGCATCATTCGTAAGTCTATAGCAAATTGCCAGTGAACTGAGTCGTCCAGGGATATGCCGCTCCTCATGAAGCGTTGGTCAGGCAAATCCCATTTCTTATGCAAATTGCTTTAGAGCAGATTGCTTTTATGACGCCCGCTCCGGCGTTGACGGCGCAAGTGAATTGCGCCTACGCCTACGCGGCGGCAAGCCATGCCGACGCATGGCTTGCAGAGCATTTTCAAAAGCAAAATGCTCTAAAGAGAGGAGAGCCCGGCTGTAGTGCTCCCTAGAAATCAAGCCAAATATTGCAGCCTTGCGCCCGATACTCCGTTTGGTCCATTTGCAAGCTGCTTTGAAAATAATGAAAGCACCCGAAGGTGATTACCTTCGGGTGCTTTCCTAAGCCTCGCGTAATAGCGTGATCCGCTGCATGGCTTGGCAATTCTATAAATAATACGCTCGCTCGCATCTGGCCGTGAGGTGCTCAACCAGGTAGCGCGCATCTGGCTCCTGGCCGGTGACGCGCTGCACGAGGTCGCGGGCGAGCAGGGTCTTGCCGCGGGAATGGATCTCCCGGCGCAGCCAGCCCAGCAACGGCGCGAACTCGCCTCGCGCGAACATATCTCCCATGTCGCCCAGCTCTTGCTGCGCGGCGGCGAAGAACTGGGCTGCGTAGATGTTGCCAAGTGTATAAGTCGGAAAGTAGCCGAACAGGCCGCCGGACCAGTGCACGTCCTGCATGACGCCCTTGGCGTGGCAGGGCGGCTTGAGGCCGAGGTAGTCCTGCATTTTTCCGTCCCAGGCCTCGGGCAGGTCGGCCACGACGAGCTTGCCGCGCATGACCGCCAGCTCCAGATCGAAGCGCAGCATGACGTGCAGGTTGTAGGTCAGTTCGTCGGCCTGCACGCGGATGTAGCCGGGCTGCACACGGCTGACCCAGCGCTGGGCGTCATGAGCGGAAACATCGCGCAGGGCGGGAAATATCATCTGAAAGTACGGCTGGAAAAAAGCCCAGAAACCAGGTGAGCGGCCCACGAAGTTTTCCCACATGCGCGACTGGGATTCATGGACGCTCAGAGAGGCATATTCCCCGCGCGGCGTTCCGTGATGCTCCTTGGGCTGACCCTGACTGTACATGGCGTGACCGGCCTCATGTACGACCGAGAATAGGGCGTCGGTGAAGTCTTGTGGATCGTAGCTGGTGGTAATGCGCGCGTCGCCTGGGCCGATGCACGTGGAGAAGGGGTGCATGGTGGTGTCCAGTCTGCCGGCGTCGAGATCGTAGCCCAGCCTGGCGGCCACGGCCATGCAGGCGCGTTCCTGGTCGATAAGGGGATAGTCCTTGCCGACCACTACGGTTTTAGGCTGCTCCAGGTCGCGCAGGCGATCAAGAAGCTTCACCGTGGCTACGCGCAGGGCGCGAAAAACGGGCTCGATTTCGGCGGCCTTGGCGCCCGGCTCGTAATCGTCAAGCAGGGCGTCATAGGCTTCGTGCTCGTATCCCAGAACCTCGGCTTGCTCCTTGCGCAAGCCCACCAGTTCCACGAGGCTCGGCTGGAACGCGGCCCAATCACTCTGGGGTTTGGCCTTTTCCCAGGCCGACTGGCCGTGAGCCTGGGCCTTGGCCAAAGCCACGGCCAGGCTCTCGGGGATCTTGACGGCCTTATCGTAGGAACGCCTCCATTCACGCACGTTGACCGCTTCGGCCGATTCGGGTTCGGTCACAAGATCCGTGCCTTCCACGGCCGCCAGCCATTCGCCTGCGCGCGGATCGGTCTCGCGCTGATGGTGGATGCGCGCCAGAGTCGCGATCTGCTCGGCGCGGTTGTCGTGACCCTTGGGCGGGATGTGCGTGCGCTGATCCCAGTGCAAAAGCCCCATGGTCGTGCCCAAGTGGGCTAGTTCGCGGCTCCAGGCCAGCAGCTTGCCATAGGCTTCGCGCGACTGCATGGGCTATTTGCCCTCCTCCATGTCTTCGAGCCAGCTGAGCACCGCGGCTACGTTGGGGAAACCTATGGTCGGGATGGTCAGCAGCACGGCATGGCGGATTTCATCGAGTGTCGCGCCCGCGGCCATGGCCCGGCGTGCGTGGCTGTGCACTCCGCCTTCGGAGCGGATGGCCGCGCAGGCCGTGAGTTGCACGAGATGCCCTGTCTTCTCGTCCAGGGGGCCGGCCTTGAGGGCCTCGTCCCGAGCCTGGTCGAGGAGGGCGATGACTTTGCCGTAACGGTCCTTGATGCGTTGGAAATTCTTGGGCAGCTGTTCCATGATCGCCTCCGTGATACAAGTGAACCGGCAAAGGACCGGTATTTTTTCAAACTAGCGTGGTATGATGGGCAATTCAAGTCTTGAGGCGTGCTCGCCGCCCCAAAGCACGCGGATGATCGGCGCCTCGGCATCGGGCAGGCGCGCAAATTGGTCCGCATCGTGGCCGGCGATGGCCAGACGGATGCGGTGGCCCTGGCGCACCAGGGCCGAGAGAGGCAACATAGCGAAGCGCAGCCTGGCCGGCTTGCCGGGCGTGAGCTGTTCGCCGTCGGCACGCAGAAAGGTGTGGTACGGCCCGTTCAGGACATAGGGCGGCACGTCGTCCGAAATCTTGCGGTGCAGGGCGCGCAGCATGCCCTCGGACAGGTAGCGCACGGTTTCGTCGGGCGCCACGTCCTCCAGGTAGGCGAAGAAGTGGCCGTCCGTGGCCGTGCTCGTGATCCACAGATCCGCCACGGGAGTGCCCGTGATCTCCAGGTCGGCGGGCAGCGGGGCACTCTCGTAGACCAGCAGCTTGCGGTCGGCCTCGGCCCGGTCGGGATAGGCCACGTCGCTACGTGAAAGCTGCGTGCGCCAGCGATTGAGCGGGCCGCTGCCAGCCGTGAAGTCCACCACGTATTCGTCGACCCCGACGTGATTCGTATCATTCCAGGCGAGGCTATGGCCCGGACTCAGGCGGAGCGCGCGCATGACCGCGCCTTCCGGCGGCCAGACCGGGCTGCGTTTCCAGGTTTCCTCGCCCATGGTGTAGTAAACGATTTCCTGTGCCGGCATGTCGCCGTGGCCCTTGAGCCAGTAGTCCAGGAAACGGCGTTGTTCCATGAGCTGAACCAGTGGGCTTGGGTCCGTTTCCTTATTCTGGTCCTGGTAGGGGCTGACATGTTTGCCGCCGCCGTGATTCCATGGTCCAATGACAGCGCGCCTAGGGCTATCCAGGCTGGCGAAGCGATGCAGAAGCGAGGCCGCGTAGGCTCCGTCGAACCAGCCACCCCAGGCGTATACGGCCACATCGTTGCGCTGCGTCTCGCCAAGGAATGTGTGAGGGCTGAAACCATCCACATCCGTGCCGGCCTCGTCCGCCACGTCGTCACGATACGTCACGCCTCGGGACGCGGCGTAGATGTCCAGGTTGTCGGCGTGTCCGGCCACGGCCTGGGCAAGCAACTCGCGACCGGACGGCCCGTCCCCGTCGGGCTCCACCGGCGCCACGCCGAGCGCAGCCAGACGGGCCAGAAAGCTTGATTCCTCGGGCAGACGATTGGCATCCAGATCGTTGTTGAGCTCGCCCCAGCGCCGGACGAACCACTCGTTGAACACCCCGCCCGGAAAGGCAATATCCGTGTACACATCGTACAGGCTGAAGCGCGGAAGCACGGCCTTGAGCGCGGGGTGGCCCAGGATGGAACAGAATTCCGCCGCCGTGCCCACATAGGATGCGCCGCTGGCCGCAATGCGGCCATTGGACCAGGGCTGTGCCACGATCCAGTCCATGACTTCGCCATAGTCGAGCACCTCATCGGAAGACCACGGATGCAGCTGTAGACCAAAGGACGCGCCCGAACCGCGCACGTCGACGTCCACCACTGCGTATCCGCTGCCGCAAAAAAACTCTCGGAACAGGCTTGGTCCGCGCAACCGATTTAAAGGACCACGCAGGTCCACGGCCCGCCAGTAGCGGGTAGGCCGCAGGATGGCTGGCGCAAGCTCCTGAACTTGGCCTAAGGCGATCTTTTGGGGCAGATGCACGTCCACGGCAATGCGCACGCCGTCGCGCATGATAAGGTAGAAAGAGTTCGTGATTGGTGGGCCGTAGTCCGGCTCCTGTTCGTTTGTCTGGGCCCGTCCGCCGAAAACCTCTACCATATGTTGGTAATCCTGCTCGGTGGGGCGGGTGTCGTCACCGCAGGCCGAAGACAGCGACATCAGGAGCAGCGCAAGCCAGATCCGCAAGCCGGCCCTGGCCCGCCTTGATATTTCCATGCTCGACATACATGTTTTTCCTTGATGCTGGTCAAGAGCCGCCTACCATATGGACTAAAATGCAGGGCCGGGCAAGACCCGGCGCATGCGCGGAGGCTGGCATGGCCCGCAAACTCGTCCTGGTTGCTCTGGCACTGCTTGCGTCGGTTTTGGCCGCTCAAGCCGCAGGCGTCCATCCCAAGGGGCCGCAGCCGCAGGGGTTCACTCCCTTTGGCTGGGGGCAGCCCATCCCCTCAGGCCGCGATGTGGAAGTCGTGGAGAGCGACGGCCGCACCCTGTTCCTGCGCTTGCCCAATCGGCAGATACGCATCGGCGAGGCGGATATCATGGACGCGCTGTACGGCTTCCGCGACAATAAGTTCTACGCTGCAGTGCTGACCTTTCGGGGCTTTACCCAATACCGCCGGCTGCGTTTTGCCCTGGAGACCATGCACGGCAGCGCCGACGATGAGGATAACTATGCAAAGCACTACATATGGCGCTGGGAAGATGTGCAGGTGCGCCTGACATGGAATATGGGAACCGGGTACGGCAATGCAGTATATATTTTTCTGCCATTGGCGGAGGATGGCGAGAGGGACGGATGAGCGCTTTGTTGAGTTAGCGGTTGTCCGGTAGCTGCCAAGGCTGGTGACAAAGACTAAGAGTCTGCCGCTGATGATTTTTGTCTGGTCACGCGGTTACGGTCAGGCAAGAAACCTAGCGTCCAAGCGAAAATCAACTATTCGCAGACTAACAAGGATCTCATTCGGCTTTAGCTTCTTGCAATGTTGTTGATGACATGCATTAGCTGAATGTAAAATCCATGCAGCCTTTCTTTTCCAGGTACTTTTTAAAGGCTATTGCTTCAGCAAAATCTGGCTTCAAAGCGAGTGCCTTTTTAACGTACTCGGCGGCTTTTTCTAATTGGCCTTTCTCAAGGTAGGCTCTCGCTACATTCAGAAAAAGGTTTTCATCATTTTCTGCTAATTCCAAGGCCTTCTCGTAGTATTTGACTGCTTCATCCAACATGTTTTTCCTTCGCAACGCCATTCCAAACTCATTGAAAAGGTGCTTATGCTCCTGAGTCAAGCCGCGTTTAAGTTTTGAAAGCTTGTTGAAGATCAAATTGGACTCTTCGGCGCGTCCTACGGAGAGATACGTTATGCCAAGCCCGAAGGCCGCTCGAACATTCCGCTCATCTACAGCCAAGGCCTTTGCATAGCATGTTTCTGCGAGATCGTACTCACCGCTATCACGGTGTCGGTCTCCTTCTTCAACTTTCTTTAGCACCAGAAAATCCCAGAGTTCTACCTCTGGGGTAAATTTCTCGTAAAAAATTGCCATGCTGACGTTTTTGGGACTGCCCATGGGACGTAGATCTGAGCCGAGCAATCGCAAACTAACGCAGCCATCGCGTGTATCATCGGCAACCCAGTAGCATTTATTTTCGGTTTTACCTTTTGCAGGGCCAAAGCCGATGGACGTACGAGACGCCGTGGAAAAAATCCCCTGTACGAATTCCGCCTTCTTGTCATCCATGTAAGGATCCCTATCAGCGCGAAACACCATGCTACCTACTTAGCAGGATAGCCTTGAAATCAGCAGACGTCAGCCCATTCGATTAGCGCACCAATCGCTTTCGGATAATTGGAGCCGGACAGCGCGAGCGCGAACATGCATTGGATCTGAAGTTATTTCGGTAGATGGAGGCATATCGTTACTTTCACGACATGTAAATGAGTCAATAGACTTTGAGATAGCACAAAGAGCAGTTATTGTGGACAGGACTTGTTGGTAATAATCGAAGAGGATCGAGCAAAGAGGAAGGTTAATGATTACTTGCCGGTGCCTCCAGGGAAAGGTCTGGCAGATTGTTTGTTTGCTGCCCGCCGCAATCGTTGGGCATGCTGCTGCAAAAGAGAGCGTTCAACACCGTGTTCTTTGGGCTGATAGAAGCGTCTGCCAGTAAGGGTTTCGGGCAAATAAATCTGCTCTGCCCAGCCCTCTGGAAAATTGTGGGGGTACTTGTAATCCTTGCCGTAGCCCCATTCACGTTGCAAGCGAGTAGTGGCATTGCGCAAATGCAATGGCACGGGTTGCAAGCCGTTTTCACGAATTTCAGACTGGGCTGCGAGATAGGCCGCGTATGAGGAATTGCTCTTGGGAGCCAAGGCCAAGTATACGGCAGCTTCGGCCATAGGAATGAAGCCCTCGGGCATGCCGACCATTTCCACGGCCTGTTGGCAGGCTACGGCCAAAGACAGCGCCTGAGGATCGGCCAATCCAACGTCCTCGGATGCCGAAAGTATAAGCCTGCGGCAGATGAAGCGCGGGTCCTCTCCGCTCTCTAGCAGGCAGGCCATGTAGTATAGCGCGGCGTCCGGATCAGATCCCCGGATGGACTTGATCATGGCGGAAGCGAGCTCGTAATGGCTATCGCCACCGCGATCACCGCGTTGAATCACCTCGGGCAGAGCCGGCCGCAATGCCTGTGGCTCACGCTTTTCGGGCGGCAACTCAGCTACGTATTCCAAAAGATTGAGCAGCGTACGAGCATCCCCACCGGAGACTCCCGCCACCAGCCGTCGGCTTTCCTCTGGTATCTCCAAATTCAAGGCCCTAAGACCTCGATTTGTAATCTCCAGCAAATCTGGATCAGCCAGAGGCATGAGTCGCAGTACGTGTAATCTTGAAAGGAGCTGACGCGTAACCGAGAATGACGGGTTTTCAGTGGTCGTGGCGATGAGTGTGACTTCGCCATTTTCTAGTTGAGGCAGAAAGAAATCTTGTTGGGCCTTGCTGTAGCGGTGCACCTCGTCAAGAATCAGGAGGTCCACGCCTGAAAGTTGCTTGCGCAGTTCGGCCAAGCCGGTCTCGGGGGCGCTGACCCGGCGATATGGCCTACCCGTGGAACGGGCCAGAAGCAGAGCCAGTGTGGACTTTCCACTGCCTGGTGGACCGAAAAGGAGCAGGCTGGGCAGGCGTTTCGCCCGAAGCAGCGCTTCCAGTTTGCTCTTGAGGTGGCGCTGGCCAACGAATTCGTCAAGATCAGCCGGCCTGATGCGCTCGGCCAGCGGTGTGCGGCCAGTGCTGCTGTCCAGTACCTGTTTCTTCACGGCTGGGCCAGCTTGTCTGGCAACTGTTGCTTGGCCCAGAAAGCTAATCCCATGCCCAACAGTGCCGCCGTCTCCCAGCGCAATACACGGCTACCCAAGCTGCGCGTCATGAATCCCGCCGATATGAGCGTTTCGGCCTCGGCCCTCTCCAGGCCGCCTTCCGGTCCCAAGACCATGAGCACATTGCCCTTTCCACCCAGATCAAGAACAGGGTCGATGAGTTTCTCTCCTGGAGCTTCCCAGAGCAAAAAGCGTCGAGGATAGCGTTTGGATGCATCAACAAGAGATTTCAGATCACTTAACGTGGCCAATTCCGGCAGCCAAGGATTCGCGCATTGCTTGGCAGCCGCCACGAGCTTGGGCTGCCAGCTATCCTTGGGCTGCTCAGGCACATGGCCTTGACTCCGACCAGCCTGCCAGAACCAAAGACCGGCTACTTCCAACTCGACGGCCTTTTCCAGCAGCCAGTCACGACGGCCGGCTTTATTCCAACCCAGAGCCACGACAAGCTCGGTTTGGAGTCGGTCGTGAACTGTTACGGATTTTAATTCTAACAGCGCGCCTTTTCGATCCGCAGATATAAGCCGAAACAAGCCATCTCGACCTTGACCGTCGAAGAGTCGGACAGTTGCCCCGAGAGGAGTACGCAGCACCTTAATCAGGTGCTGCGTTTCGCCGCTGTCGAGAACAAACGGTTCATTCCAACGCTCGGGAGGGCAGTAGAAGGAATTGATTCGACCCATGTCTTTTACTAATCGATTTTCATGCGAGCTGTGCCGTTCTTATAGAAAGGCAGCTCGACCCTCGTGGCGCATAACTCGCTGCGCTGGGCCTGCACAAGATATTCTTTATTGTCGGCAGCAGATGCATCCACATAAGCCAAAGCAATGCAGTGGCCTAGAGATGGCGAGAATGAGCCACTCGTGACCACGCCAACGACTGTGCCGTCGCGGAGGGCGACTTTGTCGCCGTGGCGCGCGCTACGGCGACCAGGTATTTCCAGAGGTATGAGCTTCTCGCGCACTACATCCAGCTTGCCCTTGCCGATGAATTCCGCGGGAGAATTCATAAGGAACCCATAGCCGGCCTCTACTGGAGTATGCATGATGTCCAGGTCCTGCCCGTATAGAGGATAGCCCAACTCAAGTCGTAAGGTATCTCGGGCGCCAAGGCCTGCAGCTTTGACTTCGGGCAGACTTGCCAGCTTGTCCCAGGCCTCCAAGGCCTTGCTGACGTCCAGATAGAGCTCAAAGCCAAGCTCTCCCGTATAACCAGTGCGGCTGACGAGCACGGATGTGCCGGAGTAGGTGGTGCGCTCAAAGCTGAAGTATTTTAAGTGACTGCATTTCTTGCCAAGAAGAGCCTCAATGGCATGGATGGATAACGGACCTTGCACATCGATTTTAGCCACATTAGCCGACGCATTCTCTAGGGAAAGACCTGCAGGAAGATGTGATTTGATCCATTCGAAGTCCGAACGTTCGCAGGCGCCGTTGACCACGAGCATGTATTCATCTTGAGCAAGACAATAGATGATGAGATCATCCAGAACGCCCCCGTGCTCATTGAGCATAAAGCCGTAGCGGCATTTGCCGGGCTGCAGCGTATCAAGGTTGTGGGTTACGACCTGGCTCAGGGCTTTGGCTGCGCCCTGTCCACGCAAATAAAACTCGCCCATGTGGCATATGTCAAAAATCGAAACCTGCTGCCGAGTATGCTGGTGCTCCGCGAGAATGCCTGCATACTGCACGGGCATTTCCCAACCGGCGAAATCCACCATTTTGGCGCCATGCGCCTTATGCCAGGAGTTGAGCGGCGTGATCTTAAGCGTGTCCAAAGTAATCCTCCCGTATCAATTTTAATCGAGCTTCCGGCTCGGGCGTGTTCACATGGCCGTAGTCAATGCGGGGGCGGGGTTGCGTTCCCGACGGGATTTACGGATGGAGCGAAACTCGTCCAGCAAAGAAACCAAGCGACTGTATAGTTTCTTGGTTTTTTTGCCGTACTCGGTCAACTCATCATCTTCTTTTTCAAAATAATTTCTTAGCAGATAGCGGTCGCTGAGTATTTGTTCGCCGATGGCCAGTACGTTCCCAACTAATTCATCAAAATAGTTTACGATTTCGAATTTAAGGTCGTTGAGCACATCAGTCATGACCTGAAGCATCTCAAGATAAGAAACCTTCTTGCCTTTGTATTCTCGATCAAGGAGATCTTCCAGCAGCTTCACCTTTCTCGCCTGCTGGATATAGCTGTATTTAGCCCAGACCTCTTGGTAGAGGTCATGTAGATCATTAAAAGTGTCATAATTATCTGGATTTAGGAGGTAGCTGTCCAGGGCTTTCACCACTCCGGCATAGAACTCGTCCGAATAGCCTATGATGCGCCTTTGGTGCTTGGAAAGCCAAGAATATAGGAATTTTAGGCGCTTGTCATGTGTATCAGTATCCTTGACAATCTCCTGGCGTTTGAACGTGATGATCCCCATGTATTCGCCTCGGACAATGTCTGTCAGGCGCAATATCATATTGTAGGTGTCTTTTATTATATTTAAATCGCTGAGCACCTCGCCCGTGAGGGGATGGATAACTTCCTGGCGCAGCACTGACAATGCCCTGTCTTCCCGCACGTTGAAGGGGTTGAAGCGGTGCTGCTTATAAAGGATGCGCAGAATGATGACCCGCTTCTCCTCGTCCACGAAGAACCCGTCTCGCTTGAGTATGGCCAGAGCTTCCTTTTGTTCCTTATCCACGGATACCAAGGCGACCTTTTCTGCGCGAGGATAGTGTTTGGCTCGCGGATGGCTGTAAAGTGTGGTGATGGTTCTATCCGACTGACCTAGGACTCTGATTAGGAACCGTTCACCCATCCGGAAGAGCCTGCGAGAAAAAAGGGCGGAGGAAGTACGCCGTTCGGACACGATAGGGAAGCCGTAGAGTTCCATCAAGAACTGGTAAACGAACAGCCGGTTGCGTTCATAAAGGCAGTTGTCGCCTGGTCGAAATTTCTTGATCTTGAAGCCAAAGCGTTTGATCTCGGAATCCAGATCTGATGGGAAAGAAGCATAAACGCCTGAAAGGTAGAACTCGCCATTGCGGTCTGTAGACATGACCTGGCCGCGCTCCAACTGCAGCAGATACTCGAGAAGCACTGGATAGTGCTCCAGGTATGAAATGTCCTTGCCGCCAAATTGCTGCATAAACTTTTCGTGGCTTTTTCGGGGAAGGCGGCTACGAAAAGTTTGCAGATTTTGCGCACCAACCGTGTTCAACAATGGGCAAGCTACGCCACCACTTGTCTCTGGCAAGTCGAGGATATTGTGGACGCGATCAAACTGGAAAATCTCATGCAATGAATCGATAGGGCGTTCAAACGCCACCATACTAAAGCCTGGAAGCTCCTTGAATTCGAAGAGGTCCACTTCGAAGGAAGGCAAAAGCTCACGGGACTCGACCAGAGGATAATTCTCGTGCTCAAAATAAGGTTTCAGAAGGCAATATTTGATATGCACGACATCCAGGAAGCGCTTCAAAGCATCAAGGGTATTGATATGCAAAATCCCCTCAATGGCCTTGCCATTGTCCTTCCAGGCAATACCGGCGCTTCTGGTGAAAGCCTCTTCCCAGATCATGGCCATGAGAGTATTCTCTCCTCCAATGTGCGTGCCCGCTTCGACTACCGTGGCCTGCGTGTTGTCGTGATAAGTTCCTGTCGTGCCCCCGTGGGTCCCGCTTCGCGCGTTCGCCTCCAAGGCCCGTATTCTAGTCATCGAAGGCAGCAAATGACAATACTATCCTCGATCCATATCCAAGAACAAGTTAATCCCTTTATGCCGCGTGATGTCTTGCGTATTTGCATCTCCCATGGCGCACGATGGTAATGCTGTTCCATGAGTAGGTTTGGTAAGCCATTGGAAAAAAGCTCTTCCAGCAAACCAGAAAACATGGCATGAATCAGGAGGTGCTGATCAAAACTCGAATTTGATATATGGCACTTATGTTTCTGTATTGGGGTGTTGGTAATGCTACCTGGTTACCTATTCCTTTGAAACGTAAGCAGGCACTATATACCCCCGAGCACATCGTCCTGGGTGTGCTAGTAAAGCTAGAATAGCTAAAATGACAACTCTTATTTCACTGGACAAGCAAACTTATCTCGATCAGATACTACGCATTGTATGCAATGTCTTCGATGCACATTCAGCTGTATTGTTCCTGCAAGTTGGCGAAGATCAATATCGCATTAATTCTTTTTTCAGCCTGAGCGACTCCATTCGCCATGATGTCATCCTTACAACCGGCACAGGTCTGACAGGCTGGATCATACGTAATAACAAGCCCTTGCTCATTAACAACTTCGACCGGGCTAAGGGGCATCTCGGGTACTATGCAGCAGGTGAGGAATCCGAGATCAGAGCTTTTATGGGTTGTCCATTAGATCAAGGACTGGGCGTGCTGTGTCTCGACAGTAAGAGGACCTACTCGTTCAGCGACAAGGATCAAAAGATATTGCATCAGTTCGTCAGGCTAGTGGATACACTTATTGCCGAATTCAAGCATTTGACTGCTGAATGTACCGAGCAGCGTTTCTATCAAGGGTTGAAGCTCTTGTGCGAACTTCACGATAAATTTTCGAGTTGGCTGGCTTACCTGACCAATTTTTTAAGTCTTCTTTCAGGCGTCACCGGTTTTTCCCATTGCTTCCTTGCAGTCTGTGATGCGCAGGGAAAATTTTTTTCCGTGGAGAGCAGCAATAAGGAACTCGTGCTCGGAGTCGACGAATTGAATCAGCAGTTCACAATGGAGAACGGTCTGATAGGTTGGGTTTTTCGAAATGGCGCACCAATCTTCGCCAGTAAGAAGGATCTGTCCTCACCTTCGGCATCCTTGCTCGGCCCAGGTGTCCCGCTCCCGGACTTCGCTAGCGTTGCCTGCGTGCCGGTGGCAATCCATAAACGCACTAGAGGCGTCATCGTGCTCGCCAGTGTCACTCCCCAATCGACTGGCAGGGAACTGCGAGCATTTCTAAAGATTGTTGCGTCTAATTTATCTATATTTCTTGAGAACCTATACTTGAGAAACCGATTGACCTGTTCTGGCGGCTAACGATAGGAAATAGCGGTCTTACAACCTAGCGCCTCCCTGCGAAACCCCGCCATCGGGGTCACACTCTAGCCAGCGGAATCAGTGATATGCTCTTCGGTAGGCTTTTTGGTTTATTCGGCAAAGACTTGGCCATGGACCTGGGGACTGCCAATTCGCTCATCTATCTCCCGAGTGAGGGCATAGTGCTCAATGAGCCGTCGGTAGTGGCCATAGACAAGCGCGAGGGCAAAATCATCGCCGTAGGCCGTGAAGCCAAGGATTATCTTGGGCGAACGCCAGAGCGCATCCGGGCCATACGTCCTCTCAAGGATGGCGTTATCGCGGATTTTGAAGTCACAAGGCAGATGATTTCCTATTTCATCCGCAAGGTCACGCGTGGCTATCAAGCTATCAAGCCTCGTATTATTATTGCCGTGCCGACAGGCATTACCCAAGTCGAGAAGCGAGCGGTCATCGAATCGGCCCAGCTTGCCGGTGTGCGTGAGGTGCGCCTAATCGAGGAGCCAATGGCTGCAGCCATTGGTGCCGGACTGCCTATTGATAAGGCTATTGGCAACATGGTCGTGGATATCGGTGGCGGTACTACTGAGGTCGCAGTCATCAGTCTGTCGGCCGTTGCTTACTCTGAATCGGTGCGTGTGGCAGGTGATGAGCTCAACGAATCGATTCAGCGCTATATTCAAGACCGTTTCAAGCTGCTCATCGGTGAAAATATGTCTGAAAGGATTAAAATGCAGATCGGTTCGGCCATGCCGCTGCCGGAGCCGCTCAGCATGAGTATTTCCGGCAAAAACGTGGTCAATGGTACGCCGACAACGATCACCGTTACTGATGAGCACATCCGAGAGGCCATTGCCGATCCGGTTAATACTATCGTCTCTTCCGTGCGCAAGGCTCTGGAGAAGACGCCGGCAGAACTGGTCGCCGACATTGCCGATAATGGCCTTCTGCTGGCTGGTGGGGGAGCGTTACTCAAAGGGTTGGATCGACGTATTGCCGAGGCAACCGATCTCAACGTCCGTCTGGATACCGATCCCTTGACAACCGTTGTCCGGGGAACCGGTAGGACAATGGAGCAGATGAAAGCTTACAAGGCTGTTTTCATTAATTAGTCTGGCAGAATTCACACACGCCTACCTAAAGATTCCACAGGTCCTGTGCACGGAGACCCGGCATGACATCTAGTTCTCGAAGCAACCTGTTGCGTCAAGCTGAGGCGGTTGTTCGAGACGCCGGTGCCATCATTACCGCGGATTGGCGCAAGCCTAAGGAAGTGTACCATAAGGGGCGCATCGACCTTCTTACACGCACCGATATGGCTGTGGAGGCATTCCTCAAGGAACACCTGCAGCGTGTGCTTCCAGAGGCGAATATTCTGGCCGAAGAAACAGCCAATACCACCGTACCGGGCGAGTTGACCTGGATTATCGATCCCGTGGATGGAACCACCAATTTCGCTCACGGCTTTCCTTTTGTCGCGACCTCCGTGGCCTTATGGTGCAACGGCCGCGTCGTGCTCGGCATTGTTAATGCGCCGTTGCTCGGAGAGTGCTTCACAGCCGTGGAGGAGGAGGGCGCTTGTCTCAATGGACAACCATTCTCCGTCTCATGTCAAGATGATTTGGAGTTGTCGCTTATCGCTACTGGTTTTCCCTATGGCATTAAAGAGAAGATTAACTCCGTCATGACTAACTTGGAGCGTATGCTCTTGCAGACGCAGGGTGTGCGCAGAGCAGGGTCAGCAGCCCTCGATTTGGCCTTTACGGCCTGCGGTCGTTTCGATGGATTCTATGAGTCGGACTTAAAACCTTGGGATACTGCCGCTGGTTGGCTACTGGTCAAAGAAGCTGGTGGTCAGGTTTCCACCTATGACAGCAAGGTTGCATATACACTGGGCGCTCCGACTATCCTGGCCAGCAACGGACGAATCCATGAGGCTATGAGTGATCTGCTCAAGGACTGATGAATCAGATGATTGCATCTGTCTGGTCAGATTGGTCCGAAGTTTTGGCGACTGCTAAAAGGTACGAAAGGGAAAAATGAGCCCGTTTTCCCAAAAGTATGCCAGCCCAGGAGTCAGTAGGTCGCGAAAATTGACTACCAAGCTCTCAAGTTCTTGCTCATCCACGAAGTAACCACCGGCCAGTTCCAGGGGCGCGGGAGCGGGATGCTGATTAATTTTGCCCGCTGAGTAGAGCGAGACAAATTCCCAGCCTGTGTTGGGGCCAGCTCCCACACGCTGCTTGAGTTTCAATGAATCCAATTGGATGCCAAGCTCTTCCTGAAGTTCGCGCAGGGCTGCATCTTCGCAGGATTCGCCGGCCTGGACATGACCAGAGGCTGATATATCCCAGCGTCCAGGGTAGAGTGCTTTGGCTTGGCCGCGTTTTTGAAGAAAAATCTTGCCCTGAAGATTGTAGAGCAGGACCATCACTGAGCGATGCCGCAAACATTGTTTGTGCACTTCCTGGAGAGGCATCACAGCTATGGGCCGGTCCTTTTCGTCCACCACTTCCACGAGTTCGGAAGCAGGGGAGTGAAAAGACTTCAAATTTCTTTTTAATGATTTTGGGACAGTCATGATCAATTCGCTCAGTACCGTTGAGGATGGAAGCATGCCTAGGCATGAAGGTCAAGCGAAGACCGCACCCGCCAAGACGAGAGCTGCGCTGGCCGAAGCCATGGACCTGCGTAGACTTGGGCCGGAACACTCAGGTCTGGTGGCAGATCTGGAACGGCTTTGTTTTCCAACGCCCTGGAACGCGGAGCAGTTGCGCCAAGGCATGGAGCAAGGCAGCATCAGAGTGTACGGAGTCTTAGCTGCAGGAAAGCTATTGGGATACCTTTCCTATTATGCCGTCGGCGATGAAGCCGAAGTGGTCAATTTTGCCGTTGGTTCGGTTTGGCGCAGACAAGGCAAGGGTCGAGCGCTTTTGGGCCATGTATTGCAAAAATGGCGCGAAGAAGGCATACGTGTTGGGTTCCTGGAGGTGCGTGCCTCCAATGAGGCTGCCATTCACCTCTATACTTCGTGCGGTTTTCGCCAGATGGGAGTGCGGAGAGGCTACTATCCGGAAACCGGCGAGGATGCTCTGCTTTTAAAGTTGACCCTTGCGGACCTGCCCGGTCCGGTAGAGCGAACTGAAAGGAGATACCCGTGAGCATGCGCTTCCTCGATCAAATGAATATCAAGGGCAAGCGGCTTCTCATTCGCGTGGATTATAACGTGCCCATCAAAAACGGAACGGTTCAGGACGATACCCGCATCAAAGGCAGTCTGGAAACAATCCAATATTGCCTGGACAAGGGAGCGGTACTTGTCTTGTGCTCCCACCTTGGCAAGCCCAAGGGCAAACCGGACCAGGCCTTTTCGTTGAAACCGGCAGCCCAGCGCTTGTCGGAGCTCATCGGCCGCAAGGTTCAAATGGCTCCAGACTGCGTTGGTCCTGAAGTCGAGAAGATGGTTCAAGCCCTCAAGCCGGGCGATGTGCTTCTGCTTGAGAATTTGCGGTTCCATGAAGGCGAAACCAAAAATGATCCGCAGTTCAGCGCCGCTCTTGCAAAGATGGGCGAAATATTCGTCAATGATGCTTTTGGCACTGCCCATCGTGCACACGCTTCCATGGTCGGCGTGACAAAGCACATTTCCCAGTGCTGCGCAGGCTTCCTGCTCAAAAAAGAATGGGAGTACATTGGCGAAAACCTTGGCGAGCCCCAACGGCCATATGTTGCCATCTCTGGCGGCGCAAAAGTTTCCTCCAAGTTGGCTGTCCTGTACCGATTGCTGTCCCAGGTTGACGCCCTCGTTATCGGCGGGGCCATGGCCAATACCTTCCTCTTGGCTCAGGGCTATTCCGTGGGCAAGTCCCTGGTTGAATCGGATCTGCTGGATGAAGCCAGGAAGATCATGAATGAAGCCAAAACGCGCGGAGTTGAGCTGCATCTGCCTACGGATGTCGTGCTGGGACATGGTCTTGATGACAAGCATTCCACGGGGACGGCAGATGTCAACTCAATTCCTGGAGACGCCATGGTATTGGACATCGGACCCAAGACTCGCGAGCAGTATGCCAAGGCAGTAGCCAAAGCTAAGACGGTCATGTGGAATGGCCCCATGGGAGCCTTCGAGAATCCCGCCTTCGCCGAGGGTTCCATAGCCCTGGCCAAGGCGGTTGCCGGTCTCACGGATGCCCTGACCGTTGTGGGTGGGGGCGACACCGATGCTTTGGTGCACAAGACTGGTATGGCCGATAAGTTCAGCTTCATCTCTACTGGCGGCGGCTCCTTCATGGAATTTCTGGAAGGCAAGGAACTCCCGGCCTTTGCGGCCTTGCAGGAGTGTGGCCGATGATAAAACTGATGGCTGCCAACTGGAAGATGTACAAGACTAGGCCAGAAGCCTCAGATACCGCCAGGGATCTGGTTAAAAGTCTGGAAGCCATGCTGCCGGACGATCGTGAAGTTCTCGTTTTCCCTCCCTTCACTGCGCTTTATGCCGTGGGCGAGGCTTTCAAAGGGCGCAAGAACTTCTCCTGGGGCGCACAGAATTTCTATCCCAAGGAGGAGGGTGCCTACACGGGCGAGATCTCACCGCGTATGCTTGCCGAACTTGGCTGCACGTATCTCCTGACCGGACATTCCGAGCGCAGGCATGTTTTTGGGGAAGGCGATGGCTTGGTGGCGGATAAGACCACCTTGGGTCTTGCCCAAGGCTTCAGGGTGGTTATGTGCATTGGTGAGACCATTGAGGAGCGACGGGGCGGCAAAGTCGAAGAGATTCTCAAGAACCAACTTGACAAAGGTCTGTCAGGCGTGGATAAATCCCTCTCCCCCGAGCGGCTCTCCATTGCTTATGAGCCTGTTTGGGCCATCGGCACCGGAGAAGTGGCAAGGCTTGATGACATTGTCCAGGCCCACAGCTTCATCCGGCAACAGCTCGGAAAGGCCTTTGGTGAAAGAGGACAAGAGATGCGTATCCTCTACGGAGGTAGCGTCAAGCCAGACAATGCCTCTGAAATCCTCGGCCTTGACAATGTGGATGGAGTACTGGTAGGAGGCGCGAGCCTGAAGGCCGACAGCTTCAGCCGCATCGTCCTGGCCTAATTGAACCTTTCACGCAAGTGCAAGACAAGGAACGAACTTGACGGCTCTGGTTCTGACTCTCCATATCCTGGTATGCATCATCCTTATTTTGATGGTGCTTCTCCAGTCCGGCAAGGAAGGCATGGGCGTGATTTTTGGTGGCGGCAGCCAGTCCTTTTTCGGAAGCTCTGGCGCAGGCAGCTTACTGGCCAAAATCACTGCTGTGTGCGCCGCCATTTTTTTGCTCACATCCTTGGGCTACAATCTGTTGCTCAAGGAGCGTGTCCGGGAGGGAGATTCCCTCATGCGCGGTGTGACCACCGAGCAGCCGACGGCTGCTCCCGAACAAGAGAAGCCGGCTGTGACCTTTGAAGAGCCGAGCAGCTCCCCGACGACGCAGGGCGCTCAACAAGCTCCGGAAGCGAAACCCGCCCCGGAAGGACAGCAGGCACAGTAGTTTTATAGTTCGATGGCAAGCGGAAGTGGTGGAATTGGTAGACACGCTATCTTGAGGGGGTAGTGGCAATTGCCGTGGGGGTTCGAGTCCCCCCTTCCGCACCACATAGTATCTGCATGGCGACCTGCGGGTCGCCATGTTTATTGAAGCCCCTGCAATCTCCTCGTGCTGCAGGGCGTTGATCAAAAGTTCTTTCAAAGTGCTCCGCTCGCGGAAGTGGTGGAATTGGTAGACACGCTATCTTGAGGGGGTAGTGGCAATTGCCGTGGGGGTTCGAGTCCCCCCTTCCGCACCATTTTTTTTACCAGAATGCATTTGCATTGTTCGTTCATTCCACGGTCCTATTTATCCAGCAGAGTATCTTGCTTCCAGCAATCTCTCCCGCCCTTATCTATTTACTCATCTTTATACTCCTCGCTTGTATTTAGAGCATTTTGCTTTTGAAAATGCTCTGTAAGCCATGCGTCGGCATGGCTTGCCGCTAGCTTCGGCGTAGGCGCAATTCACTTGCGCCGTCAACGCCGGAGCGGGCGTCTTAAAAGCAATCTGCTCTAATTGCTGAGCAGTGAATCTGGCCAGCTTGTATTTAAGGCTCTCTTTTCCCTTTCTGAGTTTAAAGCAAGCTGCAAATAGCATGATCGTGACCAGCTCGTCGTATGGCAATAGCATCAAAAGATGTCAGGCGGTGAGCGCTGACCGCTTATCGAGCTGGCTAGCATCCGGAAACCAGAGCAGGGTGCTCTATTTATCGCTTAATCTTGCAAAATAAATCCGGATAAATTGGGCTAAGGCCAGTGGCCATAGGCCATGCGCCCTTAGGGCCATTAGTAAAACCTTTCTACAAACCTAGGCCTAATACGGCAGCAGCTATTTCTCAGCTTATTGAAAGTACTTTAAAGCTGCCGTGTACTCTCTGAAGGGAGTGGCTGAAGCCTTGGTAAGCAAAAGGCCTGGCAGAGGATTCTGCCAGGCCTTTTAATATGGACTCGTACTGACCGTAAGGAATGCGCCTGCATTCCATCCACAATGTGGGCCTTTAGGTACCCAGAAGCGCCTGGGCGAAGTCCTTACCGTTGAAGGGTCGCAGGTCCTCCATCTTCTCGCCCAGGCCCACGAAAGTGATGGGCAGGGCGTGCTCTAGGGCGATGGCCACAACGATGCCACCCTTGGCTGTGCCGTCGAGCTTGGTCAAGATGATCTCGTCCACGCCCACGGCTTCACCGAACAGCTTGGCCTGTTGCAGAGCGTTCTGGCCCGTGGTGGCATCCACCACGAGGATGGAGCGGTGCGGCGAGCCTGGATGCTTTTTGCCGCACACGCGCTGAATTTTCTTAAGTTCTTCCATAAGGTTTATCTTGGTATGCAACCGGCCAGCAGTATCCAGCAGCAACAGGTCGTAGCCCTCGCTCACAGCCTTGTCCACGGCCTCAAAGGCCACGGCTGCCGGGTCGGCACCAGCGCCCTTGGAGTAGAAACCCGCGCCCACGCGCTTGGCCCAGATTTCGAGCTGCTCGATGGCCGCGGCGCGGAAGGTGTCACCCGCAGCGATGAGCACCCGGCGACCCTGCATTTGGGCGCGATATGCAAGCTTGGCGATGGTCGTGGTCTTGCCCACGCCATTGACGCCGATCATCATGACCACTTCGGGCGGATTGATCGCTGTGATGCGCTTGGGGGCCTTGAAAATGGTCTCCAGCTCCTCGCGCAGGAATTCCTTGAAGCGCGCCGGATCGTCTGTGCCGGCCTTGCGCACACGATCCCGCAGGCGCTCGATAAGCTTCATGCTCGGCTCGAAGCCCACGTCGGCCATGATGAGGATCTCCTCCAGCTCTTCCCAGAACGACTCGTCGATCTTGGAGTGGCTGGCCATGAGCCCTTCGATGCGCTTGGATATCTGCTCCTTTGTCTTTTCAAGCCCTTCGGAGAGCTTAAGTAGCAGCCGGTTGCGCTCGTCTTCCTCGTCCTCCAGCTCCAGGGCCAGGGCCAGGCGGAATTGCAACTCGGAGCGGAATTCCGGCACGCGCACATATTCCATGTCGTCGAGCCACTTGCGGAAACGCTCCACGAAGTCCTTGGCCTCGGCTTCGGGTGCCTCCAGGGCCTTGAACAGAAAAAGGAGCCTTTCCCAAAGCTGAGGCCCAGCCTTGTCCACGCCTTCGAGCACGATACTCAACCAGATCGACAGGCGCGGCTCGGCCTTGCGCAGGGAAAGCAGCAGATCATTCTGCCAAGCCTCGGCCTTGGGGGGAACCTTCGCGGAAGGCGCGCCGACATCCGCCGGTTTGGGCGCGGTTGGCGCAGCCACGGCCGGGAGAACTGGCTTGACTTGCGCAGGAGGGGCTTTGACCGTAGCTTCGCCAGCCGGAGTTTCCTCCGGCATGCCGCGTTCGGTCTTGTATTCCTCTACGGCTTTGTCCAGCCGCTGGTCCACGTCCCAGAACTTCTTGATCTTGGAGAAAAATCCCATGGAACAATCCTTATCGCTATGGCAGTTGGCAATCGACCCAGATTAATCATATGACGGCTGTCATGCAACCGCCCGCCCTTTTAGCTTAGAAAACCACGGTCTTGTTACCGTCCACTATGATCCTGTCGTCCACATGGCAGCGCACCGCGCGGGCTAGCACCTGGCGTTCCAGGTCGCGGCCCAGGTCCTTGAGGGCCTCGATGTTGTAACGGTGGGAGACGCGCGCCACGTCCTGCTCGATGATGGGGCCGGCGTCCAGCTCCTCGGTGACATAGTGCGCTGTGGCTCCGATGATCTTCACTCCGCGCTCGTAGGCCTGGCGGTATGGGTCGGCGCCGATGAAGGCCGGTAGGAAGGAGTGGTGGATGTTGATGATGCGCCGGGAGTAGGGCGCCACGAACTCTTTAGGCAGAATCTGCATGTACCTGGCCAGCACCACGAAATCAGCCTGGCCGTCCAGCAGCTTGAGCATGGCCTGATCGGCTTCGTGTCTGTTCTCTTTTATAATAGGAATATGATGGAAAGGCACGCCGAAGGACTCCACAGCCTCGCGCAGATCCGGATGGTTGCTGATGACCATGCTGATGTCACAGTGCAATTCGCCGCGCGACCAGCGCCACAAGAGCTCCAGCAAGCAGTGGTCCCAACGCGAGACCAGGATGGCCATCTTCTTGCGTTCCCAGGCGTAATGAATGCGCCAGTGCATATCGAAGCGTGGGGCGACAACCTCGCCGAAGGCTTTTTCCAGCGCGGGTTTGGAGATGTCCAGGTGTGGGGTCTGGAACTCCAGGCGCATAAAAAAGTTGCCGCCCTCGGGATCGCTGGAGTGCTGGTCCAGCGTATTGATGTTCACGTTATGGGAATAGAGGAAACCGGTCACTGCGGCCACGATGCCGGGCTTATCCGGGCAGGTGATGAGCAGCCGGGCGGTGGTCTCAAGGCTCATTACTATGCGCTCCACATTATTATTGATATATGGTGGGGAAATGTCAGCGTCGTTATCGCAAGTGGCCCAGAAGCAACCATTCGTCAAGAAAAACCCTATGCTGAGCCTGGAAGGGGTCATCATCGCCTCGTTTTCGCCCGTTTGGCCTCCTGCGCGATCCTCTTCCCATTTCCCCCGGCTTCAACTAAATCCCGTCGGGACCGCAGTCATCAGCCAAGGAGAAAGACATGCACCGCACGAGCATCAATGAAGCCTTGAACGCCGAGGCTCCTAGAGATTCCATAACACTCATGGGTTGGGTGCGCACGCGCCGCGATGCCAAGGGCTTCTCGTTCCTGGAATTGAACGACGGCTCCTGCCTGGCCAATATCCAGGTCATCGTGGACGAGGGCGTTGCAGATGCCGCGACTCTGAAGATGCTCAATACCGGCAGCGCAGTGAAGGTTCAAGGCATGCTTGTGGAGTCTCCCGGCAAGGGACAGAAGTGGGAAGTGAAGGCCAAGGCCGTTTCGGTTTTCGGCGATGCCGATCCAGAGAGCTTCCCGTTGCAGAAAAAGCGCCACTCGGACGAATTCTTGCGCACAATCGCCCACTTGCGGCCGCGCACCAATAAGTTCGGCGCGCTTTTCCGCATCCGGTCCGAAGCGGCTTTCGCCGTGCATGAATACTTCCGGCGCAATGGCTACTTTTATGTGCAGACGCCTATCATCACCGGAGCGGACTGCGAAGGTGCGGGCGAAATGTTCCGTGTGACCACGCTCGACCCTTCCACGGGCAAACCCGCAGCGGAGAATCCCTTCGAAGGCGATTTTTTCGGGCGTGGAGCGCATCTTACCGTTTCGGGCCAGCTTTCGGCCGAGGTATTCGCCTGCTCCCTGGGCAAGGTATACACCTTCGGCCCGACCTTCCGGGCCGAGAATTCGAATACGCCGCGCCACGCTGCCGAGTTCTGGATGATCGAACCCGAGGTCGCCTTCGCTGATCTGGGCGACAACATGGATCTGGCCGAGAATTTTCTCAAGTCGCTCATCGACCATGTACGCACGCACTGCGCCGCCGACTTGGACCTGTTCGCCAAGTTCGTGGATAAAGACCTGACCGCCTCCCTGGACAACATCATGGCTAAGCCCTTTGTGCGTCTGCCGCACGGCGAATCCATCCAGATTCTTAAGAAATCGGGCAAGCAGTTCGATTTCCCGGTGCAGGACGGCATGGATCTGCAGACCGAGCACGAGCGCTACCTGACCGAGGAGCACTTCAAGCGACCGGTCATCGTTTATGATTATCCTAAGGAGATCAAGGCCTTCTACATGCGCCTCAACGACGACGGCAAGACCGTGGCGGCCATGGACGTGCTCCTGCCGCGCGTGGGAGAAATCATCGGCGGCAGTCAGCGCGAGGAGCGCCTGGACGTGCTTGAGCGCCGGATTGGCGAGCTTGGTCTCGATATGTCCTGCTACTGGTGGTATCTGGAATTGCGCAAGTTCGGCAGCGTGCCGCATGCGGGCTTCGGCATGGGTTTCGAACGCTTCCTGATGATGGTCACGGGTGTGACGAACATCCGCGATGTCATCCCCTTTCCGCGCACGCCCAAGCATTTGGAGTTTTAGCCAACAAAATAGAGCGACTGCCTTTCGAAGGCGATTTTTTCGGGCGTGGAGCGCATCTTACCGTTTCGGGCCAGCTTTCGGCCGAGGTATTCGCCTGCTCCCTGGGCAAGGTATACAC